>NZ_JASCPP010000037.1:0-53697 GCF_029959745.1 Pseudomonas sp. PS01298
GCGGTGGTTCAGTCAATAGTTTCGGTGACTGACACTCCGCCTTCGCGAGCAAGCCCGCTCCCACATTTTTAGTCGGTGCAGGACCTAGGGCTTGGCTTCGTTGCTGAAGGTGTTGACTGTCTTGACCAACCCTTGCGCCGCCAATGCCACCAGTTCACCGCCTTTTTCCACGGTCGCCAGCGCGGGGTCGGAGCCCATGCGTCCGTCGGGGAAGCGTGCGCGAAAGTCGAGGGCTTCGCGGATCGGCCCGGTGTTGGCGATTTGCGGCGAGTAGTCGGCGGACTTGATCGATTCCGGGTACGCCCATTGCGTCACGGCAATCTCCGACGGCGTGGCATGGCTGCCATGGCCCACCGGGAATTGGCGGTGAGCCAACTCGTTGACGCCTTCCAGATCCCACCAGTTCACCAGCTTCAGCGCAAACCCGGCGGGGCGACGGCCGAAGCTCGCCTCGGCGTACAGCTCGGAAAACGCCGCTTCAATCGTGGCGATATTGCCGCCATGGCCGTTGAGGAACAGGATCTTTTCGAAACCATGCCCCGCCAGCGAGCGCACCCAGTCGCCAATCGCGGCAATGAAGGTGGAAGGGCGCAGCGAAATGGTGCCGGGGAAACCCAGGTGATGCTGGGCCATGCCGATATTGAAAGTGGGGCCAATCAGGATGTCGGCGTTTTTCTGCGCCTCATGGGCGATGATTTCCGGACACATCCAGTCGGTACCGAGCAGGCCGGTTGGGCCATGCTGTTCGTTGGAGCCGATGGGGATCACCACCGTGCGGCTGCGTTCCAGAAACTGTCCGATCTCGATCCAGGTGGATTTGTGTAGCAGCATGCGATGCTCTCTTTTATCTGTGGGACAGGCTATCCGCCACGGATTGTACGACTACTCGCCACCTGTTGGGGTTTGCAATTGAGGTACGTCGAGGACTTCAGCCAGCGCTGGTCGGGGTACCACGAAAACATGAACTGCCCATCCTTGAGCTTATCCACCACCTGGCGTGCCACCTGCGGGCGCACGGCCGGGCAACCCTGGCTGCGGCCGATACGGCCTTCGCGCTTGCTCCACAAGGGGCTGACGTAGTCGGCGGCATGAATTACCAGGGCGCGGTCGCGGGCCTGGTCGTTGAAGCCCGGCTCCAGGCCGTCCATGCGCAGCGAGTAGCCGTGGGCGCCGAGGTAGCTTTCCTGGGTTCGAAACAGGCCCAGGCTGGATTGGTGGCTGCCTTCCTGGTTGGAAAACTGGGTGGCGAAGTTTTCCCCGGACTTGGCACCGTGGGCCACCAGGTCGCGCAGTACCAGGGTCTTTTTGCGCAAATCGAAGATCCACAGCCGACGAGCGGTCGATGGCTGCGAATAGTCAATGACGGCCAGGCGCTCTGAGCGTTCCTCGCCGTTGTTGACCGCGCATTGCACCGCGCTCAGGGCGCTTTTGAGCACAGTGGGATTGAGTTCTGGAGCCGAGCGCGCCAGGCTGCTATACAAGGAAGGAGGGTTGCCATTGGCGGCGAGCGCAGTATTGCTCAACGCGGCCAGGCTTACGGCTATCAAACCGAGGCGGCAGAAAAAAGTCAGCATCTACAGTACATCCCCCCACTGTGGATTGGAGCAAAGCCATTGTTCAAAAAACACGCATGTTACTTGAGCATTTGCCTGCTCGTTGCACCATTGGTCGCGACAGCCGATGCGCTGCCGGACGCCGCGTTACCCGTCGCGCCGCCAACGTTGGTCGCCACGGCGCCGGTGCAGCAGGCCTTGGCGCAACTGGCCAGTGTTTGTCCCAGCCTGGCGCCGCAGATCGATGCCGCCGTGCAAGCCCGTCTGCAAGCCTTCTACCAGCAGCAGGGCGATATACCTGTGTGGACCGCCGATGAGCGCCGGCAAGCGTTGCACGCTCAGTTGCTGATGCTCGCCGACGACGGCCTGGACCCCACCCACTATAGCCTGCCTGCGGCGGACGCCACGGCTAACGTGCTGTGCAGCGATATCGACAGCAGCCGGCAGTACCTGCAAGCCCTGCAGGATCTGCATTACGGGCGTCTGCAGCAGTCGCGCTTCGAGCCCCTGTGGCACTCGCAGCCGCCGGCCCATGACCCGGATACCGAAGTGCTGGCCTTTGCCGCCGCCGGCCTGCAGGACATGGCCCAGGCCTTCGACCAGGCGCGCCCCAGCGCCGATCTTTATCGCAGCTTGCGCAACGCCTATTCCGCCGTGCGCCAACGACCGTTGCCGCATTGGGACCCGGTCGCCACCGGCCCGCTGCTGCGCCCGGGCATGGAAGACCCGCGCGTGCCCGAACTCGCGCGGCGCCTGTACAGCGGCGGCTATCTGGCCAAGGCACCGACCGGCAGCAGCAGGCAATATCGCGACGAGTTGGTCAAGGCGGTCAAGGCCTTCCAGCTCAGCCACTCGCTGCAGGCCGACGGCGTGATCGGCACCGGCACCGTGGCCGAACTCAACGTCAGCCCGGCCGTGCGCCGCGAACAACTGCGCATCAACCTCGAGCGTTTCCGCTGGCTGGCCCAGGACCTGGAACCCGAAGGCGTGCTCGTCAACGTGGCGGCCGCGCAACTGAGCGTGTACCAGAGCGGCATCCCGGTGTGGCAAACCCGCCTGCAAGTGGGCCGCGCCGAACGCCAGACGCCGCTGCTCAAGTCACGCATTACCCGCCTGACCCTCAACCCCACCTGGACCATCCCGCCGACCATCATGCGCGAGGACAAGTTGCCAGCGATCCGCCTCAACCCCGAATACCTGCGCCAGCAGAACCTGCAGGTGCTCGACGCCCAAGGCCACCCGTTGGCGCCCGACCAGGTCGACTGGGCGCGCCCCGGCAATATCCTCCTGCGCCAGGAAGCCGGCCCGCGCAACCCGCTGGGCAAGATCGTGATGCGCTTCCCCAATCCCTACTCGGTGTACCTGCATGACACCCCGAGCCAGCCGCTGTTTACCAAAGGGCCACGGGCGTTCAGTTCGGGGTGCGTGAGGGTCGAGCAGCCGTTGCTGTTGCGCGACCTGCTGGTGAGCCCGGCCGAACGCGCGCGCACCGACGAACTGCTGGCTACCGGCCTGACCCACGAATTCCGCCTGGCCACGCCGGTACCGGTGTTGTTGGGCTACTGGACCGTGCAGGTCGACGGCCAGGGCGACCTGGTCTACGCGCCGGACATCTACGCGCGTGACCCGGTATTGATGAAGGCGATGGGCAGCGTCCTCTAACCCACCCCAACCCTGGCCCCGCCCCCTGTCCCCTGGGCTCCTTGCCTCGCCCCCTGTGGCGAGCGGGCTTGCCCCGCGTTGGGCTGCGCAGCAGCCCCATCACACCCCCAACATCCAATCCCGCCTGATGGCTGATGCCGACTACCGTGCATCCCTGCAACTGCTCCCGCCCCGACGGCCACACGCCCAGATGCCCTATCTCAAATAGCAGGCGCTGATCCAGTCTGCCGGCTTTGCCGAGAGCTGCATTGCCACGGGTCGGTAGCGCGAGTCCAGTTGCGCAGCCAGCCAAAACAGGCTTGCGCTGCTCCTGGGCTGCCAGGCGCCGCTGTAGCCAGCCTCGCCAACGCCGGCGCGGTCCTTGTCGAATTGAACATGGGTGTGTACGAACTCCTGATGGCTGCGCTCACCCGTGGCATACGGCACCAGCCAATCGAGGGCGGCACCCAGGGACGCGCCATTGGCGGTGGTGGTCAGCCAGTTGCCGCCCACCCCGTAGGGCTTGGCTGCCAGCGCGGCCTGCACCAGCGGCTCAAGGTCGTAGACTACGTAATGCAGGGCGTCGCGGTCCTGGAAGTCGGTCACAGAGCCGTCGGGCAGGATATTGTCGGCGACCTGCTGCTGGAACAGGTGAAAGGCCTGCTCCAGCATCACCCGGTCCCCCAAGGCGGCCGCCGCCACGCTGACCAACTTGACGCGGTGGCTCTGCCAGTTATTGGTCTGCGTGCCTTTTTTCGGCGGGTGAAACTGTTCGATACGCGCGATGTAGCCGTTGCCCAGTTGGCTGATCAAGCGGCGACTGGCCTCGCGGGTAACCGGGTTCAGATGGTCGGCGGTCAGCGCGTAGGCGCTGATCAGCATGTCGAGGTTGGTCTCGTCGATGGGGTTGAAGTCCGGTTGGTACACCCCGGCCCACGCGGCGAGGTAGGCATCGACCTGCTTGAGGTAACGCGCGTCGCCGCTCAAGCGCCAGGCCAGTGCCGCCTGGCGCATCACCGGCCAATCCTGCTCGGCCGCGATGCTCTGCTCGCGAATGCCGTGGTGCGGCAGGGTGCCTTCGGTGTGCACATGCGCCAGGGTCTGGGGCAGGTCACCCAAGTGACGTTGGGCCGCCGCCAGCAGCGCGGGGGACGCAGGATTTGTCGCGACGGGTTGGCAAAGGCTTGCCGCCGAGGCCGCATGGGTAAACGCCGCCAGCATGGCAGCCAGGGTCAAGATGGTTTTTTTCATGAAAGGCTCTGCCGGACGCGAACCCCGTCACGCTAGCACGCAGCCTGCGAGCGTTTGATGAAACTCCCGTCAACTCAGTATGCTGGCGCACCCCACCGGTCGATCCCAGGACGCGCCATGACCTTGCCCTTTGTGAAGATGCACGCCCATGGCGACGACTTCATCATCATCGACCGCCGTGGCCTCGATGACCCGATCACCCCCGAAGTCGCCCGCCGCCTCGGCAACCGTCACACCGGCATCGGCTTCAACCAGCTGGCGGTGGTGCTCGATTGCGAAGACGCCGCCGCACGCATCAAGTTCTGGAACCCCAACGGCACGCCTTTGGCCACGTGCGGCAGCGCCACCCGTGGCGTGGCTGATCGGCTGATGCATGAAACCGGCGCCGATTCGGTGGTGCTGCGCACCGATCGCGGCCTGCTGACGTGCGTGCGCGAGGCGGGGCGGCGAGTGTCGGTGGACATGGGCGCGCCATCGCTGGACTGGGCCGCGGTGCCGCTTGCCGAGGCCATGGATACGCGCACGTTGCCCATCGAGGGACGTCCTGCGGCGTGCAGCATGGGTAACCCGCATTGCACGTTTTTTGTGCAGGACATCGCCGCTGTCGACGTCGCGGCGCTGGGGCCGGCGCTGGAAATCCATCCGTTGTTCCCGGCCAAGACCAATGTGCATTTTGTGCAGGTGCTCGATCGCGGGCATATCCGCCTGCGCATCTGGGAGCGCGGTGGCGGCGTGCCGCTGGGGTCCGGCTCGTGCTGCTGCGGGGCGGTGGTCAATGGCATCCGGCGTGGGCTGCTCGACGCCACCGTGCAGGTGCAGTGCGATGGCGGTACGGTCACGGTGCACTGGGACGGGCAGGGCGGTGTCGTGCTGACCGGCAGTGTGGCGCCGGTGATGCAGGGCAGCGCCTACGCGTTCGAGTGTTGATCAGGTAAAGTCGGCGCCTTCAGGAAGAAACTTCAGGTAACAATCATGATGCGGTGGTTGCAGCAATCCGTCTTGAGTCTGCTGGTGTTGATGGCCTGCAGCCTCTTCATCAGCGCCCAGGCCGACACTTCGCCGATCGGCGTGGCCCTCGACCAACGGGTCATCGACCTCACCAACACCCTCGACCCTGGCACCACCACCCGCCTGATGGAGCAACTTGCCGCCCTTGAACAACGCAAAGGCGCGCAGGTGGCCGTGGTGCTGGTGCCCACCACGGGCGGCAGCAGCATCGAGGATTATGCCAACCAACTGTTTCGCGCCTGGAAACTCGGGCGTAAGGACGTCAACGACGGCATCCTGCTGGTGGTGGCCAAGGAGGACCGCAAGGTGCGCATCGAGGTCGGCTACGGCCTTGAGGGCACCGTCACCGACTTGCTCGCCCACCGCATCATCGAAGAACACATCACCCCGGCATTTCGCCAGGGCGACTTCGCCGGCGGCGTGGCACTGGGCGTGAACGACCTGGTGGTGCTGGTGGACGGCGGCGACTTGCCCAAGGTCGCCGGCCCCGGCATCAATCCCCAGGCGGTGGCGGTGTTGCTGGCGTTTATCGTCGGCGGCATCGGCGGCGTGCTGATGGCCGCCGGCAAGCTGCCTTGGCGCCAGGCCTTGATGCTCACCGTCGGGGTCACGGTGGCGCTGGCGGCACTGGCCGGTGGGCGGGATTGGCCGATGTACCTGCTGCTCTTGCCGTTGACGATCCTGATCGGCGGCGCGACCTTCGGCGCCTTGTGGCTGGCGCGCACGGTGTTTTACTGCGTGATCGGGTTGCTGGCCTACATCGCGGCCTTGCTGGTGGCGGACCGTTTCGTGGCGGTCAGCTTTGTCCATTGGCTGGCCTTGCCACTGGGCGCGCTGGCCGTGCTGGGGGCGTACCTGGCGCTGTGGGTGGTCATGAGAGACGCCTGGAAGACCAGCCCCATGGGGTTTGCCGTGCGGCTGCTGGCGGCGATCGCGGTGTACGTGGCCGCCGGGTTGATCGCCGACGCCGGTCGTGACGGCTGGCTGGTGGCGTTTCCGATTGCTTCGTTCGTGGCGCTGTTCATCTTTGGCAAGACCGCCGCCGGCTCGGGTTCCGGTTCGGGCGGCAGTTCATCCGGATCAAGCTCCAGCGGTTCCAGCTCCAGCAGCAGCTCGTCCGGTGGCGGCGGCTCCAGCGGCGGCGGCGGGGCTTCAGGGAGCTGGTAAAGCCGCTAGCGCGGCTTGTAGCCGACCCAGCCCTTGAAGCTGAAGCCGGCATAAAACAGCTCCACCCCTTCAAACCCGGCCTCGCGCATCAAGGCTTCATCCGTCTCGGGCGATAGTACCGGCAGCTGCGCGCTGATCGCGGTAATCGCCCGCTCGGCGTCCGCCGCCGGCACCCCCGAATCCACCGCGAACGCCGCATAGCGCTGCAACCAACGGGCCTTGTCCTGCGCGGCCTGCGGGAAGCTGTGGTGCGCCACAATCAACGGTGCCCCTGGCAGCAAGCGCTGCCACAATGCCTTGAGGGTTTGCAGGCGCTGCTCCTGCGGGATGAAGTGCAAGGTCAGCAAGCACGTGGCCCCATCGAACGGCCCCAGCGGCGCCGTGTCGATGTAACCCTCGTGCAAGTCGACGCGCTCATTCAGCGGGCCCAATGTCGCCTGCGCCAGTTTCAACATCTCGGCCGCCGGGTCCACCCCCACAAAGCGCCAACCCGGCTCGGCATCGGCAAAGCGCTTCAGCTCCAGGCCGCCACCTGCGCCGAGTACCAGAACCGTGCCGGTGGCCGGCACGCTTTCGCGCAGCAGCAGGGTGGTCATGCGCTGCAGGCCATCGAAGCCCGGCACCAGGCGCACAGGGCCTTCGGCGTAACGGGCGACGGCGTCGGGGTCGGAAAAAAAGCTCATGGCAGGGCTCCTGCGGGATTGGCGAGGGCTAAACCCTACTGTGGCAAATCGGCAGTGGCAATCGGTTCAAGAAATCCACGATGATGTCGATAGGATCTCATCGACCACAAGGACCGTTCCCCCCGATGAAACTGCTGAAACTCGCTGCCATCTTGACCCTGCCACTACTCGGCGCCTGCTCCGACTATCACTACAAGAACTACCAGGGCGACTGGGCGCCGGAAAAACTCCACCCTGTCGACCTTTCCAATAACGCGCCGGACGCGGTGCTGGTGTACTTCGACACCTGGCGCGAACGCGAACTGGGCGTGCCGTTTCACCGCCTGGCACTTGCGGTGGAAGTCGACGGCGTAACGTTGCCGGGGGCGGGTCGCCAGTCGATTCTCAACGTGAGCGGCGAACAGGCCCTCAAGCTCAGCCCAGGCAAACACTCGCTGCGCTGGTGCAACGTGTCGATGAACGCCCTCGGCACCGGCGGTGCGTTCTGCAACGAAGGCGCGGACGACGTGGAGTTCAAGGCCGGCAGACGCTACCTGGTCAGCTACCGCCTGACCGCCAGCACCCGCGGTGTGGGGCCGAACTACAGCACTCAATACCGCACCTATTCGAGCATCAAGGACCTTGACTCCCAGGAGATCATCTATCCCAGCGCCGGCACCGGCACGTTGATCTCCAATGATTGATGCCCACGGCCTGAGTGCGCAAACGGCCGGCCATCACGTGCCGAAGGCCCGCCTGCCATGACCAGCCTGATTCGCGACGCGATCCCCCAGGACGCCCTGTGCATCGGCGTGCTGGGCATGCAGGTGTTCCTCGACACCTACGCCACCGAAGGCATCCGCAGCGCCATCGCCAAGGAAGCGCTGCACGCCTTTGCACCGGAATCCATCGCCCAACTGATCGCCGAACCGGGCACGGTATTGATCGTGGCCGAGGTGAATAACCACTTGGTCGGCTTTGCCCAGATCCAACTCGAGGCCGGCCACGCGCTGATCGACGCGGCCAACGTCGCCGAACTGCAACGCCTGTACATCCAGGAGCGATTCACCGGGCGGGGTATCGGCAATCAGTTGCTGCACGCGGCGGAGCAGCGCGCGGCATCGGCGGGTGCTGCGTTGTTGTGGGCGACGGTGTGGGCGGGGAATGCGCGGGCGCTGGGGTTCTATCCTCGGCGCGGCTACGCCGTGCTGGGCGCGCCGACGTACACGTTCCAGGGCGAAACCCATGAGAACCGCTTGTTCGGCAAAGCCCTGGACGCTATAGCCGCTTAGACAGAAATACGCGGCAGCTGCCAGCCGGTTCACAGGGGATCTCACCAAAGCGCAGCCAACCATGCCGCTCGTAGAAACCCGGTGCCTGGAAGCTGAGGGTGTAGAGCACCGCATTCGTACAACCGCGCCGCCGCGCTTCGTCTTCGAAGGCGTTCAGCAACTGGCTGCCCAGGCCGCTGCCGCGCAGGTCCTCGGGCAGGTGGAAGAGGTCGAGGAAAGCGGTGCCCAGGGTGGTCTTGCCGGTGATGCCACCGAGGATTTGCCCGCTGGCATCCTTGATCAGCACGTTCAGCGGCCGGCGGTCGTTGCCGCCGGTGGCGGCCGTATTGAAGGCGGCGAGGCCGTTGCCCAGGAGGCGCTCGGCGTCGGGGTTGGCGTGGTCGCTGATTTCAATGAGCGGTGGCGTCATCGTCGGGTATCTCAGTCGAGGAGGCAGGCACTTTAGCCTGCATTGCCTCCTCTTCCAATTGCTTCTCCCGGGCCGCCAGGCGTGCTTTGTTGTCGGCCTCTTCACGCGCCTGTTGGTCGCGGTGCATTTGCGCTTCCATGTCCTTCATCTGCTGGCGATTCTGCTCGGCAAACTGACGCATCTGCTCGCGGTTCTGCCGCGCTTGCTCATCGGCCCGTTGGCTGGCTTCGCGCTGAAACTGTGCGAAGGAACCGTTGCGTAGGTGTTCAATGTCCTGGGCCGTGGCGCCGAAGGCCAACGGCACGGTCGAGATCAAGGTGGCGGCGAACAACACAGCGGTAACGCGGCTAATCCGATACCTGGACATCAAGGCACTCCGAGTCAATTCGTGGTGCCTTGTTGGACGTCGCCAAAAGCATAAGTTCCAAGCGTTGCTATTAAAAAGCCATCACCATTTCATGCCACGCCATGCCGCCGTGATCCGAAGGCGAAGGGCGCACGTAGGTGTAGCCCATGCGGGTGTACAACGGCACATGCTGTTCCTTGCACATCAAGTGAATCGTCTGCTTGCCCAGCGCCTGCATGCGCTGCGAAAACTCGGTCATCAGCCGCTTGGAATAGCCCTGGCCCTGATGCGCCGGGTCGACCACCACCGACATGATCACCACATTCGGTGCCTCGGCCGAATGGCCCACCAACTCCTTGAACGCTTCGTCCGACATCACCACGTCATGGGCGCAACCCGAGTTGATAAAGCCCACCACCTCGCCATCGGCTTCCAGAATCAAAAAGCCCTGCGGGTACTGCGCAATGCGCGTGGCGATCTTCTCCAGAGTCGCCGCCTCGTCGCCTTCATAGGCGGTGATTTCAATCTCGAAGCAACGGGCAGCATCGGCGGGGAGGGCGTTGCGGAAGGTGAGGGCGGGCATGGGCGTTTCCTGGAGGGTTGAGCGAAAGACCCCATGATAACGGCGTGCCCCAGCCATCGCCATGGCGGGGGCTGCGGCGAGCACACAAGCAAAAATGTGGGAGCAACTGTCGAGGCCCGGCGAGGTGGCGAAGGCGGCGGCATTGCTGGCATTTTCTTCGGCTGACACACCGCTTTCGCAGCCTCGCTAAAGCTCGGCAGCTCCCACAGGGGATCGCGGGGATGGCGATGAGATCTGTGGTGAGACCATGTTCAAAATATATGGCTTGCCGGCGATGGCATTGGGTCGGCCACCCTCTCGATCGCCCATGCGGCCGCTTTCGCAGCCTCGCTGAAGCTCGACGGCTCCCACAGGGGATTTGCGGTGTCGGCCTTATTTCAATGTGGGAGCGCTCGAGCCCCAGCGAGGCCGCGATGGCGGTGGTACAGACAGCATCAAGCGCGCTTTTCAAACCCATAACGCTGGTTTTCATCATGGTTGATGCCGAAGGAACAGTTCGAGTCATCCATGCATAGGGAAATTTCCTACATTTTAGCAGGCGACTTCCTTCGCTGAAGGTTATCCAGGCTCGCCACTATGAGCGCCCTCGAGTCTGCAAAACGGTTGATGACGATGGCCCCACCACGTGTTCTGGTTATGGAAAACCACAGTGCCCAGCGCAGCACCCTGGTCAATATGTTGCGACGGCTCGGGGTGCGGGAGGTGTTGCAGGCCAGCAACAGCGAACAGGCGATGTTGCTGATGCAGCGCACCGGCGGCGTGGATATCGTGCTGTGCGACCTGGGCAACAAGGGCTCCGAGCAGGTGGAGTTCCTGCGCTATGCCAGGCAGATTGGCCTGGTGCAGGCGGTGGGGTTGTCGAACGAATTGCGTCCTGAACTGCGTCGGGCGCTGGGCCACCTGGAATTTTTGTCGGGTGTGCAACTGCTGGGTATCTTGAGCACGCCGTTGCAGCCGCAAGTGCTGGACAGGTTGCTCAAGCGCTATCGCGCGATACCACCAGCAGCCCCCAAGTCTGCGGCCATGGCCCCGCTGCCCAGCGAAGAAGAAATACAACTGGGCCTGGCCCTGGGGGAGTTTCGCGGCTGGTTTCAGCCCAAACGGATGATGAGTGATGGCAGCCTCGCCGGCGTCGAGGCATTGGTGCGCTGGGAGCACCCGGCCCGGGGCTTGTTGTTACCCAAGGACTTCCTCGCCGCGGTGCTGGCCTATGACCTGATCGATGAAATGTTCAAACAGCTGCTGGAGCAGGGGCTGAAATTGCTCGCCGTGCTGCATCGCCAGGGCACCGCGCTGGAAATGTCGTTCAACCTGCATGCCTCGCAACTGGCCCGCCACGGCCTGATCGAGCATATTCAGGGCGCGCTGCAGCGTCACGGCCTGTGCGCCTCGTTGCTGGTGTTCGAGCTGGCTGAAAATGGCTTGCTGGATCTGCAGTCTTCCACCCAGGAAAACCTGCTGCGCCTGCGCTTGATGGGCTGCGGCTTGTCGATCGACGACTTCGGCGTGGGCTTCTCATCACTCAAGTTGCTGTGCCAATTGCCGTTCAACCAGATCAAGCTCGATGGCGACTTTATTCACACCTTGAACGAGCCGCGCAGCCAGGCCATGGTCGGTAGCACCCTGGCCCTGGCCCGCTCGCTGGACATGAGCCTGGTGATCGAAGGCGTGAGCAACCGGCAGATTCGTGATGCACTGATCAGCCTTGGCTGCGAGCTCGGGCAGGGGTTTTTCCTGGCCCGGCCAATGACCGGCCACGACCTCCTGCATTGGCTGGCGCGCGAAGATGTGCAGCCGATAAGTTCGCCGGTGGCTTAGGCGGCAAAACTTCAGAATTTTCCTACACTTCAGTCGTGTTCGTGTAACTTGAGCAACGCGTCGGCTGGCCGTTTATCCATTGTTTTGCGTCGTGGGTGCTTCTGTCACCGGAACTTTCCGGCGCGCCTTACAGGAGGTTACATGTATACCGCTTTGGTTGTGGATGACCATCCCTTCATTCGCTCGTCCGTCAAAATGCTGCTGCGCCAAGTTCAGTTTGAAGTCGTGGCCGAAGCCGATAACGGCGCAGATGCGGTGCAATTGGCGCGTGAGCATGTTCCCGACCTGATCATTCTCGACATCGGCATGCCCAGGCTCGACGGCCTTGAGGTGCTCAACCGCATGGCATCCCTGCGCCTGCAGAGCAAGATCCTCGTGTTCACTTCGCAGTCGGCGCTGTTTTATTCCATGCGCTGCATGAAAGCCGGTGCGGCCGGGTTCATCTCCAAGACCAACGACATGGAGGAGGTGACCAAGGCGATCAAGGCCGTGATGGACGGCTACACCTTTTTCCCCAACCTGGCCAACAGCTCGGTACGTCGCAGTGACCTCGAGGCCACGGATCACGAGTTGATCCAGAATCTCTCCGACCGCGAACTGACCATCTTGCAACAGCTGTCCCAGGGGCTGACCAATAAGGAAATCGGTGACGCCATGCTGATCAGCAACAAGACGGTGAGCACGTACAAGACCCGTCTTATCGAAAAGCTCAACGTCAAATCGGTGGTGTACCTGGCCGACTTTGCCAAGCGCAACAACCTCATCTGAATGAATACACTTCTTCGACATGGCTTGCTGGGCCTGCTGTTGCTCGGCGTCCTGGGCAATGCCCTGGCAGCGCCGCAAATGCTCAAGCTGCACGGGCGTTCCGACGTCAGCGACTACAGCGTGGGCCTGGACGAAGCCGACTGGAGCTGGCTGCGCGGCAAGGGCACGCTGGTGCTCGGCTCTTCGGCGCCGGACTACTCGCCGTTCAGCATCACCAGTAACCGTCATGACTACGAAGGCATCACGGCTGACTACGCGCAGTTGATGGAGCAATTGCTGCACGTGAAAGTTCGGGTGCAACGGTATGCCTCACGCAATGAGGTGCTGGCGGCGCTCAAGGCGGGCGACGTCGATATGCTCGGCAGCTCCAACGGCTTCGAGGCAGCCGATCCGGAACTTCAACTCTCCGAGGCCTATGCCGAAGACCAGCCGACCCTGGTCAGCCGTGTCGGCGACAGCCAGAACCTCGATCCGGAACTGGCCGGCAAGCGCGTGGCGATGCTCTATCACTATCTGCCGCCCAAGGCTGTCGAAGCCTTTTACCCAAAGGCCAGCTTGCAGCTTTACCCCTCCACCCTCAGCGCCATCGGCGCCGTGGCGTTCGGGCAGGCCGACGTGTACCTGGGCGATGCGATCAGTGCCAACTACCTGATCAACCGCAACTACCTGAACAACGTGCAGTTGGCTGACTTCTCGCGCATGGAAGTCAGCAATTTTTCGTTTTCGGTCAAGCGCGACAACACGCGCCTGCTGCGGATTATCAATGCGTCACTGGCGGCGATCCCGGTCACCGAGCGCCAGACCATTCTGCGCCGCTGGAGCGCCGGCGGCGCGAGCATACCCGGTCAGCATCCGTTGCATTTCAGCGTCAGTGAGCAGCGCTGGCTGGACAGGAATCCGCGGTTGCGGGTAGCAATTGATGAAGACTTCCTGCCGATGTCGTTCTACAGCGACGAGGGTGAATTTCGTGGCATCAGCGCCGATGTCCTGGCCAAGGTAGCCCTGCGCACGGGCTTGAAGTTCGATATCCAACGGGTGAGTTCGGTGCGCGAGATGATCGACGCCATCACCAGCAACAAGGCAGACCTGCTGATCACCATCACTCCCAGCGAGGAGCGCGAAGCAGTCCTGCGCTTTACCCGCCCGTACCTGGCCACGCCCTTTGTACTGGTCAGTCGCACCACGGCAGGCAGCCCCAATACTCTGGACGACATGCACGGCAAGCGCCTGGCGGTGATCAGCGGTGACTCCAGCCGCGACATGCTCACCGAGCAATACCCGGACATCCGCCTGGTGGATGCCGACAGCGCCCACGACGCCATGCAGAAAGTCGCCAATGGCGAGGCCGATGCGGCGGTCAATTCGCTGATCACCGCCCGCTACATGATTTCCCGGCAATATCGCGATCGCTTGCGTATCACCAGCACCGTGGGCGTTACCAACTCGCGCATGGCCTTTGCCACGGCCCGCGGCTCGCTGGAGCTGTTCTCGATCCTGGACAAGGCGCTGCTCAGCATCGCCCCGGAGGAAATGGACGAGCTGACCAACCGCTGGCGCAGCGAAGTGGTGGTGGGCGACAGCTATTGGCTGCGCAACCGCAGCGCAATCATCCAGGGTTTTGTGATTGCCGCCGTGTTGCTGGTGATTGCCGTGGGCTGGATCGCCTACCTGCGGATGTTGATGCGCAAGCGCAAACAGGCCGAGCAAGCGTTGAGTGACCAGGTTGAATTCATGCGCGTATTGATCAACGGCACCCCGCACCCGATCTACGTGCGTGATCGCGAGGGCAAGCTGCTGATCTGCAACAGTGGCTACCTGGAAGTGTTCGCGGTGGAGCGCGAGCAGGTGATCGGCAAGACCGTCCTGGACGGTGTGCTCGGCGACCCGGACGAAGCCGCCGCGTATCACCGTGACTACCTGCGGGTGATGGACAGCGGCGAAGCACAGTTGCAGGATCGCAGCCTGAGCATGCCCGATGGCCGAGTGTTGACTATCTATCACTGGATGCTGCCGTACCGCAGCAGCACCGGCGACGTCAGCGGCATGATCGCCGGCTGGATCGATATCAGCGAACGCCAGCGGCTGCTGGAAGACGTTAACGCCGCCAACCGCGCCAAGACCACTTTCCTGGCAAACATGAGCCATGAAATCCGCACACCGATGAACGCGGTGATCGGCATGCTCGAACTGGCGACGAAGAAGGCTGACCAAGGCGTGATGGATCGCTTTGCGATTGATGTGGCTTCCGGCGCGGCGCGCGGCTTGCTGGACCTGATCGGCGACATCCTCGACATTGCCCGCATCGAATCCGGGCGATTGTCGTTGAATCCGGAGCGCGCCAACCTGCGTGAGCTGCTGGAGTCGGTGGTGCGCATTTTCGAAGGCCTGGCGCGGCAGAAACAGCTGCAATTGCAGTTGGACCTCGATGCCGGCGTCAATGGTGATGTGCTGATCGACCCGCTGCGCTTCAAGCAGATCGTGTCCAACCTGCTGAGCAACGCCATCAAGTTCACCGCCCAGGGCCACGTGCGCCTGAGTGTTCGAACGCAGATGAGCAAGGAGCAACTGGGGGTCAGGCTGCAGGTGGAGGACTCCGGCATGGGCATTGGCGAAGAGGACCAGAAACGCCTGTTCAGCCCCTTTACCCAAGCCGGCAACAATGACCAGTCGGCCCGCAGCGGCTCCGGCCTGGGCCTGGTCATCAGCCGCACACTCTGCGAAATGATGGGCGGGCGCCTGACCCTCGACAGCACCTTGGGCCAAGGCACGCGCATCGACGTGCGGCTGGACCTGACCACCCTGGAGCCGTTGACCGATATTGTTCCGGTCGAGGACGAACCGGCCCTCACGAACCACGCGTTGAACATCCTGGTGATTGATGATTACCCGGCCAACCGTCAGTTACTCACCCAGCAACTCAACTACCTGGGGCACCGGGTCGAGGATGCCGAGGATGGCGCCCACGGGTTGCGCGCCTGGCGCAACGGCCAGTTCGATGTGGTGATTACTGACTGCAATATGCCGCTGATGAACGGCTACGAACTGGCCCGGGCGATCCGCGCCGAAGAGACTGCCCGTGGCTCGCCGCCCAGCCTGATCCTGGGCTTTACCGCCAATGCGCAGCCGGAAGAGAAGGGTCGCTGCCTGGCAGCCGGTATGGACGACTGCCTGTTCAAACCCATCAGCCTCAAGGACTTGAGTGCACGCCTGGCAGGCCTCGCAACCGAGCAGGGGGACGCCGCCGGGTTTTCGGCGGATGACGATATCGACCTGACCAGCGTTGAACACCTGGCCGGTGGCGACATTGACTCGATCAAAAGCCTGCTGGGCGACCTGGCCGCCAGCAATGAGCAGGACATGGCGCGCCTGATGCAGCTGTTTACCCGTCACGACCTGCAAGGCCTGGCGGACATCGCGCATCGGGTCAAGGGTGGCGCGCGGATTATCAAGGCCCAGCGGCTGATTCGCTGCTGTGAAGACCTGGAGGCCGCCTGCAATGGGCTGGACTCGGCGCAGCTGACCGAAGCCGTGGATGCGCTGCATCAACAGATGGAGCGGCTCGAAGAGCGATTGGAGCGCTACCTGGCTTGAGTCATCACTAGGAAATTTCCTACAAGAACGCGGCACCATTCATACGTAATCAACCCCTCCCAACTCCGATACTGAGCCTCGTTGAACGGCCCCGCCGACCAAGCGGACCGGGCCCTGCAACCTGATTGAAGCCCTCACTGGGCTTCGAACTTTCCTCATTATCTGGATTACGTTATGAACAAGTTTGCGCTCAAAGGTCTGTTTGCCGCTGTCATCCTCGCCGCTGGTTCCCAGGCTGCCATGGCTGCTGACGGTGAAATCAACTTCGTCGGTTCCGTAACCGACAACACTTGCCCGGTGGTCGTGACTGACCTGAACGGTTCGGCCGGTGCCGGCGATGTAGGCCTGGGCGACGTACCTGCCACCTCCCTGGCTACCGTCGGCGCTGTTGCCGGTGGCGGCGCGTTCAGCCTGACCATCGACACCACTGCCCCTGGTTGCAGCGTCACCGGCAAGAGCGCCGTGGTCAAATTCCTGTCCCTGAGCGGCACCGCCGGCGCCAGCGGCCAGTGGATCGGCATCACTCCGGACGCCGGTCACGCCACCAACGTTGCAGTACAGATCAAGGACGCCACCGACAAGGACGTGCAACTGGGCCTGGAGTCGGCTCCTTACCTGGACCTGACCCAACCGCTGCGCTTCACCGCCAACTACATCGCTACCGGCATTGCGACCTCCGGCCCGGCCAACGCCAAGGCTGCGTTCACCGTCGAGTACCAGTAAGCCCTGTTGATGCGCCGCTGCAGCGCTGATGCGCGCGGCGGCCATCCCCTCGCTCACGGCAAGAGGATGATCGAAATGAACGTTTCCCCCTTCAAGCAAGCATCGGCCCTGGCGCTGTTGCTCAGTGCTGTACTGCTCAGCACGGCCAGCCAGGCCGGTGTGATGCTCGGCGGCACACGGATCGTGTTCGACGGCAACAAACGCGACGCGGCGATCACCGTCAGCAACACCACGGCGCAGCCGTACATGGTGCAGACCTGGGTCAACACCGAAGCCGATGACATGACCACCGCCACGCCCTTTGTGTCGACGCCGCCGCTGTTCCGCCTGGACCCGCGCAAAGAGCAAATGGTGCGCATCCAGAAAGTCGCCGGCAACCTGCCGACCGACCGTGAATCGGTGTTCTATTTCAACGCCCAGGAAATCCCGGTGGCCAGCGAAGGCAACGCCAATACGCTGAAGATCGCCATGCGCACCCGCGTCAAATTGTTCTATCGCCCGGCCGGTCTCAAGGGCAATGCGATCGAAGCACCGTCGCAGCTGACCTGGGCCCTCGCGCAGGAGCAGGGCAGGGCAGTGCTGGTGGTCAACAACCCGTCGCCGTTCCATATTTCGTTCATTGGCGTCACCGCCAAGTCTGCCGGCCAGAGCGTCGAGGTCAACGAGCCGACGATGGTCGCGCCGCTGAGCAGCCAGCGTTATCCGCTGCCGGGCTTCAAAGGCACTACCGGCGAAGTGGTGTTCTCGGCCATCAATGATTACGGCGGCTACAGCGAGCCGCAAACCGTGCCACTGAACCGCTGATTCCTTTTCTTCCTGTAGACGTTTGCGCGTGCCACGGCTGTGGCGCGGCGGCCGGGTATTGCCATGCGAATCGATAACTCCTTCAGCTTTAGTCGTTTGCCTTTATGGGTAGCGGTGGCGGCCGCCTGTGCCGGTGAATTGGCCGTGGCCGGTGAGCCTGCCAAGTTCGATGCCGGCTTCATGCAGTCGTTTGGCGGCGCCGGTGCCGGGCCCAACCTCGACCTGGATGCGGTGGCCAACAGCGGCAGCATCGGTCCTGGTACCTACCCGGTGCTGATTCGCCTGAACCAGAGCTTTTTCGACCGGCGTGACATGACCTTCATCAAGGATGAGCAGGGTGGTGACGTGCGTGTATGCCTGTCCGAAGCCTTTCTCAAGGAGCTCGGGGTTAAGCTGGATGCGTTCAAGGTGCCCGGCGAAACACTGCCCGCGTGCATAGACCTGGCTGCTCTGATCGAAGGCGCCTCGGTGACCTTCAACGCCAACTACCTGGCTTTGGATATCAGCGTGCCGCAGATCGCCTTGAGCCGGGATGCGGCCGGCTACGTGGCACCGTCGGAATGGGACCGCGGCATCAATGCCGCGATGCTCAACTACCAGTTTTCCGCCGCGCAGACCAACAGCGACGCCCGGGGCACCGGCAATCAGTACAACCTGTATGCCACCGGTGGTTTCAACCTCGGCGACTGGCGTTTTCGCTCCAGCTCCTCGTTCCGCCAGGGCGATGAAGGTGGCCGCCAATGGCAGCGCAGCAATACCTACGCGCAACGGGACATCACGCCGCTGAAAGCCACGCTGACGATGGGCGAGAGCTTCACCCCTGGCGATGTGTTCGACAGCGTGCCGTTTCGCGGTGTGCAACTGGCCTCGGACATGGGCATGTTGCCGGACTCGATGCAGGGCTACGCCCCGGTGATCCGTGGCATCGCCGAAACCCAGGCCAAGGTCGAAGTGCGCCAGAACGGCTACTCGCTGTACACCACTTACGTGGCGCCGGGTGCGTTTGAAATCAACGACCTCAACGCCGCCTCGGGCAGCGGCGACCTGGAAGTGATCATCACCGAAGCCGATGGTCGCGAGCGCCGTTTCACCCAGCCGTACGCAACCCTGGCCAACATGCTGCGGGAAAACACCTGGCGCTACAGCGCGACAGTGGGCGAATACAACTCGGCCAACGGCGGTGAGCGGCCTCTGTTTACCCAGGCGTCCCTGGCCTACGGCTTGCCGTTCGACCTGACCCTGTACGGCGGCTTTCTGGGGGCTGATTTTTACCGTGCCGGTGTGGTTGGCGTGGGCAAGAGCCTGGGCAGCATCGGCGCCGTCTCGGTTGACGTCACCCAGGCGCAGACCGACGTGCCCAAGGCCGTCACCACCCAAGGCGACAGCAAAAAAGGCCAGAGCATCGGCCTGCGCTACGGCAAGGCCTTTGAAAGCGGCACCTCGGTGCGCTTCGCCGGTTATCGCTATTCCACCGAAGGCTATCGCGACTTCAGCGAAGCCGTGGATTTGCAGCAACCCAACGACTACAGCCAGTTCTCCAAGCGCAGCAAGGTCGAGACCAGCGTCAACCAGGCCCTGGACAACTATGGCTCGCTGTACTTGAACCTGAGCAAGCAGAACTACTGGGGCACGTCCCGGGAAGACAAGCAGATGCAGCTGGGTTTCAACACCCAGTACAAGGGCGTGACCTATGGCGTGTACGCCAGCAAGACCCTGACAGACGACTTCGGCTCCAACAACCAGGTGGTCTTCACTGTGTCCATGCCCCTGGGACAAACCCGCAGTACCGGTACGTTCAGCGTCACCCGCAACAATGACGGCAGCCTGGATCAACGGGCCGGCCTCAGTGGTCGCGATGGCAACCTGAACTACAACGTCAACGCCAACCGCGTGGAAAACACCGGCAACAACGGCTCGGCACTGCTGGGCTACCGCGCACCGTTTGCCCAGTTGGGCGCCGGTGTGAGCGTCGGCTCGGGCTACCGGCAGACCTCGGTCAGCGCGGCGGGCTCGGTGCTGGCCCATGGCGATGGTGTGGAGTTCGGCCAGACCCTGGGTGAAACCGTGGCGCTGGTGGAGGTCAAGGACACGCCGAAGGTCGGCCTGCTGAATGCCCCGGGCACCCTGACCAACGACCGCGGATATACCCTGGTGCCATACGTCACGCCGTATCGCAAGAACCGCGTGGCCGTGGACACCAGCGAACTGGACACCAGCGTCGACATCGCCGAAGGCGTGACCAACGTGGTGCCGCGTCGCGGTGCGGTGGTCAAGGCGGTATTCGCCGCCAGCCGTTCGGAAAAAATACTGCTCAACGTCCGCCTGCAGGACGGCTCGCTCTTGCCTTTCGGCACCACCGTGCAGGACGACCAGGGCGCCAGTGTCGGCGTGGTCGGCCAGGCAGGGCAGGTGCTGCTGTCGGCGGGCAAAGGCGTCACCTACACCATGAAGTGGGGTGGCAAGGCCGCGCAGCAGTGTGAAATCAATTTGGATATCAGCAGCACGCCAGCCACCGATGGTTATCGGGTGATGGACGCTGTGTGCGTAGGAGTTCGTCCATGAAACCGATAAACAAGTGGAAAAAACGCGTGCTGTTGAGCGCGCTGGCGGTGGCACCGTTTGCCCTTTCAGAGATGGCGTTGGCCGACTGTGGGGCAACCAGCGCGACCCAGAGCGTGCACCCCATCGGGGATGTGTACATTCCTCAGGATGCGCCGGTGGGCTCAACCATCGGGCTGGTCAAGTACACCCGCTTCCCGATCATCAACTGCACGACGACGGTACCGTTTTCGATCCAGGCCAACATGCTCGGTGCCAAGTTACCCGCGGTCACCGCGGCCATTGGCGCGGTGCAAGGCAGCCAACTGTACGCGACGAACATACCGGGGATCGGGGTAGGAGTGGTCAACGAAAGCCGCCCCAGCTTTCTGTGCCGGACCTCCGGCAACTGGTACTTCCCGCTGACGTACGCCAGCTGTAATACCGGTGGTTTCGCCTCCAATACCAATAACAGCCTGATCCTGATCAAAACCGGACCGATCCCGGCAGGCGTCAATGATTTCGGCAACCTGCAGGTGTACACCGTCACGATCAACAACAACGGTACGCCGTTCGACTGGATCGACGGTCGCCTGACCGGCAGCGTGACCGTGGCCGGCTGCAGCATGCCCGAAGGCGTGGGCAGCATCATCGACGTTCCGTTGAACAACTGGGAAAAGCGCGTGTTCAACGGTCCCGGCAGCGTCACGCCAACCGAAAGTTTCAATATCCCGCTGAATAACTGCATTGCCGGGACGTACGCGGGGAATCCGACCTGGAACTACTTCCAGGGCAACACCGCCAACATCCGCCTGGATGGCGCCAAGGGATCGGTGATTGTCGATGCCGGCCAGGGAATCCTGGGGCTCAACTCCGAAGCCACCGCCAGCGGCGTGGCGGTACAGGTGCTCAAGCAGGACGGAACCGTGCTGCCGCTGGGCGTCGATGTACCGATCATGCCAGTCCAGGACGGCACCACCAACCTGCAGTTCGGTGCCCGCTACATCCAGACCGCCGGCGACGCCTCCGGGCCGCAGCCCGGTATTGCCAACGCCACCGCGAATTTCACCATCACCTACAAATAGGAACGATCCCATGCAACGTTTTACCCGTCGCTTCATGGCCGCTTGCGTACTGTCCACCGTGGTTGCCAGTGGTACCACCGTGGTTGCCAGCGGTGCCACCGTGACCAACGATCACCCGACCATCCGCGCCATGTCCGGTGCCGAGCCAATCCAGCAATTGCCGGCTGCCAAGACCGCGTTGATCGTGATCGACTTCCAGAACGAATACTTCACCGGACGCATGCCGATCCCGGACGGCGCCAGCGCCCTGGCGAAAGCCCGCGAGCTGATCAGCTATGCCGACAGCCACAAGATCCCGGTCTACCACGTGCAGCACGTGTCGCCGGCCGGCGCTGCGGTGTTTGCCATTGATGGCGAGACCGTAAAGTTCCACAAGGCCATGCAGCCACGCCCTCAGGATCACGTGGTGCAGAAGAACACCGTAAGCGTGTTCGCCAGCACCGACCTGGCCACACAACTGAGCAAGGCCGGGATCAACACGCTGATCATCAGCGGCCTGATGACCCACGCCTGTGTCGCCGGTGCCGCCCGTGATGCCGCGCCTCTGGGCTTCAACGTGATTGTCGCATCCGATGCCTCCGCCACCCGCGCGATCACCCGTGTCAATGGCCAGGGCGTCGACAAGGACGCCTTGCATCAAGCGGCACTGGCCGAAGTCGAGGACACCTTCGGCGACGTGATGACCACCGCGCAGATCATCAAGCTGCCTGTGCGCTGAATCGCTGCGACCCGCCCGGCGTATGACCCGGGCGGCCTTATTCCTTTCAGATGAGCCGACTGCAATGACGAGTCTTCCGATACGTGTGCTGGTACTTGAGGACCATCCTTTCCAACGTGCCGTGGCGGTGAGCATGCTGCGCCAACTGGGCTGTCACGAGGTCTATGAGGCCGCGGATGGTGTGCAGGCGCTGACGGTGCTGCAACAGGTGGGCAGGGTGGATGTTGCCCTGTGCGACTTGTGCATGGAGGGTATGGATGGCCTGGAGTTTCTTCAGCAGGTGGGGCACTCGGGTCTGGTCGGCTCCGTGATTATCAGCAGCTCATTGTCGGCGGATGTACGCCGCACTGTGCAGCAGATCGTTTCGTTGCTGGGCCTTGAAATGCTCGGTGACGTCGGCAAGCCGTTGCAGGCACACAGCCTGGAGCACCTGCTGAAAAAACGCTCCAGTGGCCCCGGCACTGCGCTGCCCAAGGCCGCGCCGGTACGCGTGGCCAGCGATGAAGAAGTGCGCTGGGCGCTCAACGAACAGCAACTGCAAGCCTGGTATCAGCCCAAGGTCGACATGCACACCGATGACGTCTGCGGCGTGGAGGTATTGACCCGCTGGGTGCACCCGCTGCGCGGCATCCTGTCGCCGGCGGTGTTCATGCCGGTGCTGGAACGCTGCGACTTGCTCGATACGCTGCTGTTCATGCAGATGAACCAGGCCTTGAGCCTGCAGCGGCTGGCGAAAAATAGCGGGCTCCCGCTTGATCTGTCGTTCAACCTGCACACCAGCCAGTTGGCCAACAGCAACCTGATCGCCGTTATCAAAGGCATCCTCTCCCTGCACGGTACGGCACCTGCCAGCCTGACCTTTGAACTGACTGAAAGCGGCCTGCTGGAAGCCCCTGCGACCAGCCTGGAAACCCTGGTGCGCCTGCGCATGATGGGCTGCAAGTTGTCCATCGACGATTTCGGCGCCGGCTTCTCATCGTTGCAGCGCCTGTGCCAACTGCCGTTCAACGAGATCAAGCTCGACGGTGAGTTTATCCGCACGTTGCTCCATGAACCGCGCTGCCAGGCGATCGTGAGCAGCACCCTGGCACTGGGGGAAACCCTGGGTATGTCGGTGGTGGTGGAGGGTATCGAAACCGAGGCGCAGCGCGAGGCACTGCTGACGATGGGATGTACGCAAGGGCAGGGCTACCTGTTCGCGCGGCCGATGAGTGATGTGGATCTGCTGCGCTGGTTGCCGGCGGCGTTCGAAGTTCATCGACGGTCGTGAGCATCACCGTGGCGGTCATTACGGGGACTAAAACCCTCCACACCCTGGCCTCGATGCCACGATATGGAGGGTTCCAGACATCACAATCGAATCACTTCAAGCCGTCAGCTCACACCCCTTCCACCAATTTCCCGCCATGCATACGGCGTTTATAGGCACTGTCGCGACTCGCCAACCAGAAATACAACGGCGACGTCACCACCAACCCCACCACCCAGGACAGATCCGCGCCGTTGATGTGCTCGGAAATCGGCCCTACATACAGCGGCGTGTTCATGAACGGAATCTGCACCGCGATCCCGACCGCGTAGGCCAGCAGCGCCTGGGGGTTGTAGCGTCCGTAAATCCCGCCATCGACGCGGAAGATCGAGGCGATGTCGTATTGACCTTTGTGAATCGCGTAGAAGTCGATCAGGTTGATCGCCGTCCACGGCACCAGCACCACGAGCAGCACCAGCACCATGTCGACGAAGTGGCCGATGAAGTCCTTGGAGGCGAACACGGCGGCAATCGCGCAGGCGGCGAGCACCAGGATGGAGATTACCGCGCGGCTTTTGGCCGTGGGGATCCAGCGGTAGGCGAAGGTCTGGACCAGGGTGATGATCGACAGCACGGCGCCGTAGAGGTTGAGGGCGTTGTGGCTGATCACGCTGAGCAAGAACAGCACGAGCATCAGCGGGCCGATGACGCCGGTGGCGAGTTTGACCGCGTCCATGGTGTCCATGCCCACCGGGGTGGCGAGGACGGCGACGGCGCCGAAGATGAACGACAGGCTGGAGCCCAGGGCGGAGCCGAGGTAGGTGGTCCAGAAGGTCGAGGCCACCGGCACGTCGGCCGGCAAGTAGCGCGAGTAGTCCGACACGTAGGGCGCGAAGGCGATCTGCCACAGCGCTGCGAGGGACACGGTAGCCAGCCAGCCGGAAATGTTGAAGCTGCCGCGTGTCAGGAAGTCGGTGGTCTGCACATGCGTGAAGATGTAGCCGAAGCCCAGCACGATGCCGGCGCCGAGCACCCAAGTGCCGATGCGGTTGAGCACATGGATGAAGCGGTAGCCGATGATGCCGATGATCCCGGAGCCAATGGCGCCGATCACGATGCCCACCGGCACGGGCACGGCATCGACCACGCCGTGCAGGGATTTACCCGCGAGCACGATGTTGGAGGCGAAGAAGCCGATGTACATAACGCCGGCTATCACCACCACCAGCAGCGCGCCGAGGGAGCCGAACTGCGCGCGGCTCTGGATCATTTGCGGGATGCCCATTTGCGGGCCTTGGGCTGAGTGCAGCGCCATCAGCACGCCGCCGACCAGGTGGCCGACGAGGATAGCGACGATGCCCCAGATCAGGTTGAGGTGGAACAGTTGCACACCCAGCGCACCGGTGACGATCGGCAACGGCGCGATGTTGCCGCCGAACCACAGGGTGAACAGGTCTCTTACCTTTCCGTGGCGATCTTCCGGGGGCACGTATCCAATCGTGTGTTTTTCGATAAGCGGGGCGGAGGATGTTGCAGTGGTAACCATGACGAGCTCCAAGGCAAGGTGAGTACGTGGACGTACTTCGCTGTGCGCCGCCTGCGCGGCGCTTTGTTGTTGGAGTGATCATCTGCAATGGGCGCAGGGAGGTAAATTAGTAAGTTTGTTGCTATAGACCTTAAAAAATATCGCTCGCGCTTTGACGCGCTCCGGTATGTTGCCTACACCTGTTTTGCGGGCGAAGTCCCACGTTTCTGGAGGTCCCGATGGCTGCCTACAACTTGCGCCAACTCAGATATTTTGTCACCACGGCCGAGTGCGGCAGCGTCGCCGAAGCGTCGCGCAAGCTGTATATCGCGCAGCCGTCGGTGTCCACTGCGATCAAGCAGCTCGAAGACAGCTTTGGTGTGCAGTTGTTTATCCGCCATCACGCCCAGGGCGTGTCACTCACCCCCAGCGGCGCGCGCTTCTATCGCAAGGCCCTGGAGCTGCTGCGGGTGGCCCATGAGTTCGAACAGAACGCCCTGGCCGACAATGACGTGGTCGCGGGGCAGATCGATATCGGCTGTTTTGAAACGGTGGCACCGCTGTACTTGCCGCGTTTGATCGCCGGTTTCAAGGCGCGCTGGCCGGGGGTGGAAATCCGCATCCGTGACGGCGAGCAGCAAGAACTGGTACAGGCGCTGACGGCGGGCAGTATCGATGTGGCGATGCTCTTCGAACATGACCTGGGCGCGACCATCGAGACCACGCCGCTGATGCCGCCGCAGCAGCCGTACGCGTTGCTGCCGGCGGATCACCGCTTTGCGCAGCAGGCCAAGGTATCCCTGGCGGATTTGGTGCTGGAGCCGATGATCTTGTTGGACGTGCTGCCGAGCCGCACGTACTTCGTGAGCATCTTTGAAGAGCGCGGGCTGACGCCGAATATCGTGTTCAGCTCGCCGTCGATCGAGATGGTGCGGGGCATGGTGGGACGGGGCTTTGGCTTTTCGATTCTGGTGACCAAGCCATTTACCGAGTACACCTATGATGGGCAGAAAGTCGCGTGCGTACCGCTGGCGGAGACGGTGACCGGGTCGGGGTTGTCGGCGGTGTGGTTGCGCCGGGCGCCGCTGACCAAGCCGGTGCAGTTGTTTGTGGATTACTGCCGCGAAGAACTGGCGCGCTTGCTGGGGTGAATCTGCACGGTTTTCTGGCAAGCACTGGAGATCAATGTGGGAGCCGGGCTTGCTCGCGATGGCGGTGGGTCAGTCGCCCCGGGTGTGGCTGATGTGACGCTATCGCAGGCAAGCCAGCTCCCACAGTAGAGGAGATCAATGTGGGAGCCGGGCTTGCTCGCGATGGCGGTGGGTCAGTCGCCCCAGGTGTGGCTGATGTGACGCTATCGCAGGCAAGCCAGCTCCCACAGTAGAGGGGGGCTGCCGGAAGAGCGCGCGCTTACTGGAGTGAGCGCAGGGCAAAAATGTGGGAGCGGGCTTGCTCGCGAAAGCGGTGGGTCAGTTGCCCGGATGTGGCGGATGTACCGCTATCGCAGGCAAGCCAGCTCCCACAGTAGAGGAGATCATTGTGGGAGCCGGGCTTGCCCGCGATGGCGGTGGAGCAGTCGCCCCGGATGTGGCGGACGTACCGCTATCTCAGGCACGCCAGCTCCCACATTGGTGACCTGTGTTGCCTGCAGATGGGCGGTTCACGCACGGATTGAATCGAGCATCCGCCGCAGCATGGCGTCACACCCCGCCAGTTGGTCGATACTCACAAACTCATCCGGCTTATGCCCCTGGTCCATGCTCCCCGGCCCGCATACCACGGTGGGGATGCCCACCGCATCGAACAAGCCACCCTCGGTGCCAAAGGCCACGGTGCCGAACTCACGTGAACCACTGAACGCGGCAATCAACTCTGCGGCCTGGCTGCGTTCGTCGGTGACCAACCCCGGATAGGCCGACAGCTCGGTAAAGTGAATCGCACTCTGCGCGCTGACCGCCTGCATGCGCGGCAGCACCTGCTGCGTGGCATAGGCTTTCAACGCGTCGGCCACCTCGCCTGGGTCCTGCGACGGTAACGCGCGAATCTCGAAGTCGAAGCGGCAATCGGCGGGTACGATGTTGAGTGCCTTGCCGCCACTGATCACGCCGGTCTGCACAGTGCTGAACGGCGGATCGAACCGCGCGTCCTGGGTGCCGCGCAGCTGTTGCCCGATGCGGCCCAGTTCACCGATCAACTCGGCGGCATGTTCAATCGCATTCACCCCGTAAGGCGCGTAGGCCGAATGGCAGGCCTCGCCATGCACGTCGCAGCGCATCGCCAACTTGCCCTTGTGACCCAGCACCGGCTTGAGCTCGGTGGGTTCGCCGATGATGCACAGCATCGGTTTCACCGGGCGTTGCTCCAGCACCTTGAGCAACGAACGCACACCGAGGCAGCCGACCTCTTCGTCATACGACAGGGCGATATGCACCGGCATCCGCAACGGCGCCTCGACCAACGCCGGCACCAGCGCCAGCACACAGGCGATATAGCCCTTCATGTCTGCCGTGCCACGCCCAAACAACTTGCCGTCGCGTGCGGTCAACTCGAACGGCGGCACTGTCCAGGGCTGCCCGTCCACCGGCACCACGTCGGTATGCCCGGACAGCACAATGCCGGGCAATTGCACCGGGCCGATGCTGGCAAACAGGTTGGCCTTGCTGCGGTCCTCGTTGTAGATCCGCTCGCTGGCCACGCCGAAGCTCGCCAGGTAATCGTGCACAAACTCGATCAACTGCAGGTTGGATTCGCGGCTGGTGGTATCGAACCCCACCAGCGTGCGCAGCAACGCCTGGCTCTGGCTCATCGCTCGTCTCCGGCCACGCCGTAGCCGGGCGAACGGTCGGGGGCGAGGGCGCGGTCGATGTAGTCCTGCACTTGCGGGCGGTAGGCGTCCCAGAGTTTTTGCAGCGCGCCGATTGGCGCCTCGTCCGCCCAATCGACCCGCAGGTTGATGATCGGCCAGGTCAGTTCGCCCACCACCACCAGTGCGGCGGAGTGCACCGGGCCGGCTTCGCCACCGGCGGCGATGGCGGCGTGCATGGCGGCCAGGAGTCGGTCCGCCAACTGCCCTTCGGCCTGTTCAAAGGCGGTGACCATCGCGTCGATCACCGCGCGGTCGGCGAGCATATTGCCGGCCGCCACGCATTGCTCTCCCGACACGGCGTTGTGGGTGCCGAGGGTTTCGCTGCCGCTGAAATGCACGCTGCGGCCCAGGTGATCAATGGCCGTGAGCTGTCGGTACTGGCTGTAGCCATTACGCGTCAACGCGGTGTCGATGGCCTCGGCAGGGGCGAGGCCTTGTTCGAGAAAATCGAGCACGTCCGGGCCCAGCGCCGGCAGCGTGATGTTCTGGGTCGACACCGCACCCACGCCGGGGCGCAGCCACGGGCAACGGGCGCCCACGGCAATGCTTGAGGAACTGATGGCAATACCCAACTGGCCGGTGTCGGCGCATCGGGCGACGATGGAAAACGTCATGGGCAGCTCCTTATTCGGGAATAACCGCGATCACATCGATTTCCATCAGCCACTGCGGCTGGCCCAGGGCCGAGACGACCAGCCCGGTGGAGATCGGAAACACGCCCTTGAGCCACTTGCCGACTTCCTGGTACACCGGCTCGCGGTAGCGCGGGTCGATCAGGTAAGTGGTGGTCTTGACGATATGGCTGAGGTCGCTGCCGGCTTCTTCGAGCAGTTGCTTGACGTTGCGCATGGCCTGTTCGGCCTGGGCGCGCGGGTCGCCGAGCCCGACCAGGTTACCGTCGAAATCGGTGCCGACCTGGCCACGCACGTACACGGTATTGCCGGCGCGCACGGCCTGGCACAGGTCATTGTCCAGGCTCTGGTTGGGGTAGGTTTCCTTGGTGTTGAACATGCGGATGCGAGTGTGGGTAGGCATCTGGAAAACTCCGAAAAATAAGGGTCAGGCACTGACAGGTGTTTTGTGAGCCACCGGGGCGGCGTCGCGGTATTCGAGGTATTGGCGCTGGATGGCGATGTGGTCGGCCACGTACTTGGCGTCGTGCCACACGCCCCAGATAAACGACGAGCCGCGACGTGACTGCCAGGGCAAGCCAAGGAAGTAGATTCCGGCTTCGCTGGACACGCCGCGCTGGTGTTGCGGCTTGCCGGCAGCGTCGAATGCGTCGACTTGCAGCCAGCTGTAATCCACGGCAAACCCGGTGGCCCAGATGATCGAGGTGATGCCGGCCTTGGCCAGGTCCAGTTCCAGGATTGGCTGGCGGATGCAGTCTGCATCGGGGAAGACACGGCGCGCCTCAGGCTCCAGCGGCAGGTCCAGGCCGTTGCGCTCGATATAGGCATCGGCCGCATCCAGCAGGGCCAGGTAATTCTCGTCACCGCGCGCCAGGTTCTCGACCAGATTGGGCTGGAAGGTGGCGACACTGCCGTTGAAGGCTTGGGTCAAGCCGACCAGGGTCATGCCGTGCTGGGCCAACTCGCGAAAATCGATGGTCTTGCCGCCATGGGCGCCGCTCACCGCAATGGTCACGTGCTCGCGGCCAGGTTTCATCGCCGCCTGGTCCCACTCGCCCAACACGCCCAGCCACCAGCAGAAATCACGGTTGCGGTAAGCGCGCGGCGGGCGGTCGTGGGCGCCGACTGAGAGGTACACCTGGCGACCGGAGCGCTGCAGTTCATCGGCGATCTGTACACCGGACGAGCCGGCGCCCACCACCAGCACGGCGCCGGCCGGCAGTTGCGCGGGGTTGCGGTAGTCGGCGGAATGCAGCTGGTGCAGCGCGGTGTCCTTGGGCGCAATCGCCGGGATCACCGGCTTCTGGAAAGGCCCGGTCGCGGCCACCACGCGGTTGGCTTCGATCACGCCTTCGCTGGTGTGCACGGTGAAGCCTGGGCGGCCGACATTGCGCACCACTGAGGTCACGTCCACGCCGGTACGGATCGGCGCGTTGAATTTGCGTGCATAGGCCTCGAAGTAATCCGCCACCCGTTCTTTTGGCGCAAAGCCATCGGCGGCGACGTCATCGAATTCCAGGCCAGGGAAGCGGTCGTGCCAGGCCGGCCCGTTGGCGACCAGCGAATCCCAGCGCCCGGTGCGCCAGCGCTCGGCAATCCGGCTGCGTTCCAGCACCAGGTGGGGCACGCCTTGCTTGCTCAAATGCTCGCTCATGGCCACGCCAGCCTGACCGGCTCCCACCACCAGGGTGTCTATTTTTGTTATCGCTACAGTCATGTGTCTGTCCTTCCGTAATGCAGTTGGATTCAGCTCGGGCATGACTTCAAGGCTAGGGGGAGGGCGGTTATTAATAAAATATTATTAAGCTGGGAAGTGAGCATAAATATCGGATGCAGAGCCGTCGCCCGCGGTGTTAACGGGCCTCCTCCTTTCGATGTGGGAGCGGGCTTGCCCGCGATTGCAATCTGCCCGGCGATAGCGTTCCATCTGACTCACCGACAGCGCGGGCACGCCCGCTTCCACAAGGTTTTCGCCATGCCTGACATTCGCGTCATGACCGCGTCCGACTACGACGCCGTGCTTACCCTCATGCAAAACACCCCCGGCATCTCCCTGCGTGATGCCGACTCCCGCGAGGCCACCGAGCGCTACCTGGCGCGCAACCCCGGGATGAGTTTTGTCGCGCAAATCGAAGGCCAATTGATCGCGTGCGTCATGTGCGGCCATGACGGGCGTCGCGGGTATCTGCAGCACTTGCTGGTGCTGCCGGACTACCGTCGCCAAGGCCTCGCGCAGGCGTTGACCCGGCGCTGCCTTGAGGCGCTGGAACAGTTGGGTATCCACAAATGCCACCTCGACGTGTTCAAGACCAACACCCACGCCGCCCAGTATTGGCAGGGCCAAGGCTGGAAGCTGCGCACCGATATCGACCGGTATTCCTTCACGCGCCCGGGCAATGAAAACGCCTAGAACTCGCCGGAATACTTCACCGCTGCCGCTGCCCGCGAGGGTACATCCAAGGTGCGCAGCAGCGACGACACATGGATGCGCACGGTAAACGGCGAGATATCCAGGGCCTTGGCGATTTCCTTGTTGGTCTTGCCCTGGGCGATCAGGCGCAGCACTTCCTGCTGGCGGGTGGTGAGGGTGTGAGTGTCGAGGGGCAGCAGGCCAGAGGGCGCGAACTTGACCAGCACCTCGCCTTCGCGGATCGCCAGCAGCGCCTGGCCGATCTCGTCGGGGGCGATGTTCTTGCCGATAAACCCGTCGGCACCCAGGGCCATCACTTGATCGATCAGCGCCGGGTCATCGACCATCGACACCACGACCAGGGTGGTGCGCCGCAATCGCTGGCGCAGCTCGACCAGTTGGCTCATGCAGGTCAGGCCGGGAAAGCGCAGGTCGAGGATCAGCGTATCGACGTCGTGGCCGTCGCCGATCAGCGCGAGCACCGTGTCCAGGTCGCCGGCCTCTTGCACCACGGCTTCGGGCAGCAAGCGCTGCACGGTGCGCCGCATGCCTTCACGGAACATCGGATGGTCGTCGGCGATGATGATGCGATCGGTCATGGCGTGCTCCTCCCTGGGGCAAGGTTGTGCGCTGGCATGCTACCTTACCACCGCGCCCAGGTTCTGCCTGGGGGGCATGATGGATTTGTTGACTGCCGCACAAGGACGTAACCCATGAGTCTTGAGACCAACTCCGAACTCGACCAGGCCAACCTGCGCATCGTGGTGGCCGCCATTGCTATCGTGTATATCGGCGCGCTGGGCTTCCTGCCCGGACAGTCGCTGGACACCTACCTGCCGGTAATCCTGTACATCGTGCTGTTCCTGCTGGCCTCCATCGTCTTGCGCCAGGTCATCGCGCGGTGGCCCGGGCATTACCCGGCGCGGCGGATTTTCGGCATGCTCCACGACTACACCGGCACCTCGTTCGGCATGGTCATCGGCGGTGAGGCGGCGTTGCCGCTGTATGCGGTGATGGTGTGGGTCAACCTCGGCAACGGCATGCGCTATGGCTCGCGCTACCTGGCGATTGCCACGGCATTGGCGTTGCTGGCGTTGTTGGTGGTGTACCGGCTCACGCCGGTATGGCAGGCGCAACCCTTCATGGTGCTGATGCTGATGATCACCAGCACGGTGATCCCGGTGTACGCGCATATCCTCCTGGAACGTACGCGCAAGGCGTCCGAACAAGCCATCGCGGCCAATCTGGAAAAGTCCCGGTTCCTGGCCCAGGCCAGTCATGACCTGCGCCAGCCCATCCACTCCATCGGCCTGTTCACTGCGTGCCTGCGCGAAGCCAGGCTCGGCGATGAAGAGCGGCGGCTGGTGGACAACATCGACCGTTCGCTGCTCAACGTGTCGCAGTTGTTCCGCTCGATCCTCGACCTCTACACCCTCGACAACGGCCGCCTGTTGCCCAAATACCAGGCGATCCACCTGGGTGAATTCCTCGCTGATCTGGTGCGCCAGAACGCCGAGGCGGCGCGTTGGGCCGGCGTGGAATTGCGCCTGCGGCCTTGCGCATACTGGGTGCTGGTCGACCCGGCGCTCTTGGCGACCATGGTGCAGAACGTGCTGTCCAACTGCTTCAAATACGGTGCGCACCGTCCCGTGTTGATCGGCGTGCGCATTCGCGGCGGTGGCTTGGCGGTGGAGGTGCATGATCGGGGTCGGGGGATTGCCGAGGAGCATCTGTCAAAGGTCTTCGAGGAGTTTTATCGGGTACGCCACCTGCGTGACAAAGACGTCGAAGGCGTCGGCCTTGGGCTGTCCATCGTCAAGCGCCTGGGGCAGTTGATGGGGGTACACGTGAGCCTGCGTTCACGGGTTGGCCATGGCACGTCCGTGAGCCTCTACGGCCTGACCCTCGCCACCGCACCGCGTGCACCGGCCGCCCGCGACGAAACGCGCCAGGCGGGCCTGCTGACCGGTTTGAAAGTGTGCCTGGTGGAAGATGATCACAACGTCTTGCTCGCCACCCAGGCCCTGCTGGAGCGCTGGGGCTGCGTGGTCCAGGCCGAATCATCGGGACGCGACCTGGTCAGCGATTGCGACATCATCGTCGCCGACTACGACCTGGGGAATCACGCCACCGGCATCGAATGCATCGATGCCCTGCGCGAACAACGCGGCTGGGCGGTCCCTGCCCTGATCCTCACCGGGCACGATGTGGAGAAAATCCAGGCCGCCTTGCACGACCGTCAGATCGCCATTCTCTCCAAGCCCGTGCGTCCCGCTGAACTGCGCGGCACCCTGCGGGACCTGAGCCAGGAGACGGTTACTGGGTGAACCCTTGCAGTGCGTTGCCGCGTGCGCCCTTGGGCTGGCAGTAAGCGGCGGGCTTCATCAAGCCAAAGCTGGCCACCGTGAACAAGCCACCGCTGGCGCCGCTGGGCACCGAGCAGTTGTACTCGCCGGAGGCAGCGCTGGCGATGTAGTAGGTGGTCATCGAATCGCTGCGTACATTGGAAATACGCTTGACCGGTTCGCCCAGGTTGGTTTCCGACAGGGTCTTGAGGTGGTCTTCGTTGGGCTTGACGTTGCTGCAGCCGGCGACGCCGATGATCAGGGCGCCGAGCAGGGTGAGACGGGTAATGGAGGCGTGCAGTTTCATGGTGATTCTTCCTTGGGTTGTTATGGTTTTTCCAACGCACAACGAACCCGCGCGCAATGAATGCGCGGTGCCTGGGGAACGTTGGAAGTGGCGGCGAATATAGCGCCGCCGGGGGAAGCGGTCGATTAGCACAAGTGTGCTAGTGGCACGATGATTTCATGCAGGGAGATGCACATGCTGGAGATAAAACGCGCCACCCCGGAGCACGCCCAGGTGGCGTTCGACATCCGCTTGCGGGCCATTCGCAGCCAATGTATCGGCGCCTATACGTCCGAGCAAATGCTGCTGTGGACGCGGGGTAAAGCCGAGGACGGCTACGACGCCCTGATGGATCAACCGTTTTACCTGGGCTGGGTCAACGGCGAGGCGGTAGCCACCGGAATGCTCGACCCGCGCAATAACGAAGTGGGCGCGCTGTTCGTGTTGCCCGATTACACCGGCCACGGTTATGGCAAGGCGATGCTGGCGTTTCTGGAAGACTTGGCACGCGAGCTCGACATGACCGCATTGGTCCTGGACTCGACGTTGAATGCGGCCAGTTTCTATCGGGCGTGCGGGTACGTGGGGGATGAGCAGGCGATTTACCATTCGCCGTCCGGTTTGCAGCTGGCATGTATCCCGATGACCAAACAGCTCAGCCCCTGAGACCACACTTTGTAGGGGGCGGCTTGCCGGCAAACAAGCCGGATGACCGACCGCTATCTATGTCTATCGGGTGCCGCGCCAGGTGAGTGCGACGCTGTTTAGTGTGGATTGAGCGCCTGCTTGCGATACACCCCGGCCAATTCCCGCGCCAGCCCGATAAAGTTCTGCAGCGGCGCCGATGGATTGAATGTGCGCCGCACCAGGGTAATCGGCGCCAGCAGCTTCGGCCGTGCGTCCTTGATCCGGCAATACACCACGCTTTCGCGGTGTACGTCGCGCATCGACGCAGGGACTACCGAGATGCCTTCACCGGCGGCCACCAGGCTGAGATTGGTGAGCATGCGCTCCACTTCAAAGGCGATCTTCGGTTCGAAGCCGCCGTTCTGGCAGGCCTTGATCAGGTTGGCGTACATGCCCGGCGCGCCGGGGCGGCGCACGAGGATGAAGCGTTCATCCTTGAGCGCGTCGAGCGCGATGTCGGTGCCGGGGGCTTTCAGCAGTGGGTGGCCGGTGGGCAGCGCCAGCAGCATTGCTTCGTTGAGCAGGCGGTGGAAAGTCAGGCTTTGGTGAGTGCTGACCGGCGCGCGGAGGATGCCGATGTCGATGCGCTTTTCGACGCTGTCCTCGGTCACTTCCCGGGCGCTGCCTTCGTTGATCGACAGTTCCACGCCGGGGTAGCGCTCGCGGTACGCGCGAATGATCCGTGGGATCAGCGGGTGGGCGGCGGCGGAGCTGGTGAAACCGATCACCAGCGTGCCCTCGATGCCCTGGGCGGCGCGGGACGCCTTGAGCGAGCCTTGTTCGACACGGGCGAGGATGATCCGCGCTTCATCGAGAAACACCAGGCCACCGGCCGTCAGGTCGACGCCCTTGGGGTGGCGCTTGAACAGGTCGAAGCCCAGCTCTTGCTCGAGCGCGCGGATCTGCTGGCTGAGGGGCGGTTGCTGCATGTTCAGGCGCGCAGCGGCACGGGTGAAATGTCGCTCTTCAGCCACCATGATGAAATAGCGTAAATGGCGAAGTTCCATGGTGGTATATCCCGTGACAAGACTTTATTATTTGCGGCCGGCAGCGGCCAGGCGCCCAATATGCCGAAAGCGGCGCGCAGCGACAATAACAATAAATAAAAACAGGCTGGAGTACCGATGCCGACCCGATACGCCAAGAACGCCACCCTGCCTATTTTGATTGCCATCGCACTTGGCATGACGCTGGGCCTGGTGTCTCCGAGCCTGGCGATTGAAATGAAAGTGTTGAGTGACGGTTTCATCAAGTGCGTCGGCTTATTGATGCCGTTCCTGTTGTTTGTATTGGTGTCCACCGGTGTTGCCGGTATCAAGCGCGCGCCGCAGCACCGCCATGTCGTACGGCGCATCATTGTGTATTTCCAGTTGATGTCGTGTGCCGCGCTGATGCTGGGCATGGCCACGGGCTGGGTGTTCAACCTCGAGACCAGCGCGGTCTCGGCGCCGCCGTTACCGCCCGAAAGCTTCCTGCATGAACTGTCGCTGCTGTCGGCATCCTCCACGCTGTACCGCGTGTTTACCCAGAGCCTGGTGCTGCAAGTGATGTTCGCCGCCGTGCTCTGCGGGCTGCTGCTGGGGCGCGGCAGCAGCCTCGGCAATCGCTGCCTGGGCTGGCTGGAGGCGGGCGTGCAGGGGGTATTTTTCGTACTGCGGATAATCTTGACGTTTGCCCCGCTGGCGGCGTTTGGGGCGATGGCGTTTGTGGTGGGTAAATATGGGCTTAGTTCGGTCTTGCCGCTGTTGAAGTTCGTGCTGGTTATATACCTGGTGAGTGCGTTATTTGTGGTCGTGGTATTGGCCTTTATTACGCGTTTAGTTGGAATAAAGCTCACGCGTTTGATGGGTTATTTGAAAGAAGAGTTGTTGCTGGTGACATTCACCGGTTCTTCCGTGGCGGCACTTCCCGGTTGCGTGGATAAACTCGAAGCCCTGGGCTGCGATCGCCAATTAGTGCGCCTGGTGTTGACCACCGGCTACACCTTCAATCTGGCCGGGACAAACCTCTACCTGACTACCGCGATCATGTTCCTGGCGCATATGGCCGGGGTCGAGATTGCCCTGCCGGAGCTGCTCGCGGTGTTGGTGATCTGCCTGGTGACGTCACTGGGTTCCACCAGTGTGGCGGGGTCGGCGCTGTTCACCTTGATCGCCACTTTGAACATCCTGCAACTGGTCCCTCTGGAAGGGGTGGGCCTGCTGCTGGGAGTGGAGCGCTTGATGAAGTGCCGCTCGCTGACCAATGTGCTGGGCAACTGCGTGGCGTGCCTGGCGATTTGCGGGTGGCAGAAGTCGATTGATCGTGAGGTGTTGAAACAGGCACTGCCCACCCAGTAGGAGCCGACAAGCCGACTCCTACTGGTGAGGGGTCAGCCTTTGGTATTGGCCAGTTTGTCGAAGGCCTTGTCGAGGTTGCCTTCTGCACTTTGCAGCTTCTCACGCCGCTCCTTCAGCCACTGCTGATCCGCTTCCAGCGTCTTGCGCGCCTCCACCAGCATGCGCTTGACCTCCTGCGGCTGCGGGCCGCCGGTGCCTTTGCGGGTTTGGACCATGGTGGTCGGCGACAACGCCGCGCGAAAACCGGCCTCGTCCAGCGGCAAGGTGTTGGGAGTCCACTTGTACTTGTCCGCTGCCTGGCTATACAGCTTTTGTGCGTCGGCGTAAGCGAAGGTCTTCGGCGTGGTGCCGTTGCTGCGTGCTTCGGTGACGATCAGCGAGGCAAAGCTGTGACCAATACGGAACGGCACCTTGTATTGACGCTCCAGGGTGTCGGCCAGCTCCATCGACGTGGTCCACTCCGACTCCAGTTCTTCCAGGGCCCGCTGTGGGTTGATCTGCAGCGCGTCGAGCACTGCGTCCATGGCCTGGAACATCTCCTTGGTCGAGCGGAACACGCCCAGCGAATCGAACGCGAACTTGTAGTCGGTCATGCCGGTGGTGACGTTATGCGCGCGCAAGGTCACGGCCTGGGCCAGGCCGACCACGTCCGAGGCGGTCTCCCGCGCCCGCATCAGCAAGCCGGGGTTGCGTTTTTGCGGCATGGCGCTGCTGGTGTAGGTGGCTTCTTCATCGAGCAGCAGCCACGGGCGGATCTGGTGATACTGGGTGTGGATGTCGCCGATCATGGCGCCGACGCGAATCGCCGAGGACGACGCCAGGTTGGCTGCTTCGATCGGGATGTCGTAGGTCGACACCTGGCTCGAATCCAGCGAGTTCTCGCGCACGCCATCAAACCCCAGCAACTCAGCCAGGCGCTCGCGGTTCAGCGGGTAGGCCGAGTTTGCCAACACTGCGGTGCCCATCGGGCTCTTGTTCAAGCGTGCGTACAGTTCGCGGATGCGCTGGCCATCGCGGTCAAACGCGGCTTCGAAGGCCAGCAGGTAGTGGGCATAGCTGATCGGCATGGCCTGCACGCCGTTGGTGTAGGCGGGCACCAGGGTGTCGACGTTCTTGTCGGCAATGTTCAGCAGGCGCAGGCGCGTGGCGTTGAGTGCCTCGCTGTAGGCCAGCACCTGACTGCGCAACGCGGCCAGGCGGTAGGTGGCGAGCATGTCCTGGCGGCTGCGCCCGGAGTGGATCAGCGAGGCCTCGGGACCGATCTTGTCGGTCATGATCTTTTCCAGTTGCAGCACATCGCTGGGGCGCGTGCCGCCGGGCTGATCGGCCTGGGCAATGGCGTAGCGCACACCGCCGGCGATCTTCTGGCCCATGTCCGGCTTGACGATGCCTTCTTCGGTGAGCATCACGATCGAGGCTTTGTTGATGCGATTCAGCCAGGCGAATTGCGTCTGGGTCGGATCGGCCTTGGCCTTGTGTTCGGTTTGCGAGCTGTCGGGCGTGGCGCCGACTTTCGCCGCCTGGGCCGCGCATTGTTCGGTGGTGGTACACGGCAATTCGCCGGTGTTGGCCGCCTGGGCGCCGAAGCTGTTGAAGAGGGCGAAGGCCACCGCCAGAGGCAGCAGGCTTTTCAGGGCGCGGGGGGATGTGTTCACAGGAGTACCCGATTTATTTTTGGAATTGGGGGCCAGCCGGGCGCAGGGCACAGGCGGCAGGATCAGGCTATCGGGTCTGTTTGCAGATTGAAAATATATAGTAAGTGTTGAAGGCAGAGGTTTTAGGTATGGCGTTGGGAGGGTTTGCGTTGAATGAAGGGGGGTGTTGGGTGAGGGGCTGTTGTGGTGAATGAGGTTGTTGTAGGGAGAGGGCTGTTGTGTTGAATAAGATTGTTGTGGTGAGCGGGGGCAGTTGTGGTGAATGAGGTTGTTGTGGTGAACGGGGGCTATTGTGGTGAGCGGGCTTGCCCCGCGTTGGGGCGCGCAGCGGCCCCAGGCATGCACTGCGGTTCTTCAGGTGGATTTGGGTTGTCAGGTTTCAGGGCTGCTGCGCAGCCCAACGCGGGGCAAGCCCGCTCGCCACAAAAAGCTCGCTAGCCACAACAAACCCACTAGCAATAACAGTCCCACTTGCCACAACAACCCAATTCACCACTACAGCAATGCTTGCCACTGAAACCTGGTGCTGCCCAGAAAACCCAGCGACACCAGATCAATGCATCTTGCTATGGTCCATCCCATCCAGGCCGCGTGCGGTGGCCTTGACTTCAATGGCTTGTTTCTCACCCTTGGCGTTTTTCACCGTGAGGGTCAGCGGCACCTGGTCGCCTTCCTTGATCTGGCTGGTCAGGCCCATCAGCATCACGTGATAACCATCCGGGTCGAGCTTGACGGCCTTGCCCGCCGGCAGGGCGACGGAATCCACCGGGCCCATGCGCATCACGTCATCCTTCATGCTCATTTCATGGATCTGCACGTCCTTGGCCGCAGGCGTTGCGACGCTCAGCAACTGGCTGTCGCTGTCGGCGGTCAGGGTCATGAACGCGCCGCTGGACGGCTGGCCCGGCACCGAGGCGCGTACCCATGCGTCGGTGACCAGTACCTGGGCGCTGGCGTGCGCTGCGAGGCCCAGCAGGGACAGGCCGATCAGGGTGCGCTTGAGGTGTTGAACGGCAGTCATTAGCAGACCTCCATGACGGTGAGCAGGTCTTCTGCGCACTCTTTAGCGTTAAGGGATGCCTGCAGGCCCAGGCGCAGGTTGCCGCGTGTGTCGAACACGAAACTGGTGGCCGTGTGAGACAGCGTGTAGGTGTCGCCGGCGGGGATCTTTTCATAAAAGATCCCGAACTCCTTGGCGGCCACGGCGATTTCTTCCGGGGTGCCATACAGCGCTTCGAAGCTGGGGTCGAAGGCTTTCACGTACTTGTCGAGAATCTCCGGGGTGTCGCGTTCCGGGTCCAGGGTGATAAAGATCACTTGCATGATCTCGCCGTCGCGGCCCATCAGCTTCTTGGCCTGGGCGGCGCGGGCGAGGGTGGTCGGGCACACGGCCGGGCACTGGGTGAAGCCGAAGAACACCACCGGCATCAGGCCACGGTAGGAGCTGAGGGTGACGGTTTCGCCCTCGGTGTTCTTGAGCTTGAAGGTGCGGCCCATGATCTTGTCGCTCAAGTCCTTGCCGTACTTGAAGTTCAACCTGGGGCTGTTGTCACAACCGGCCAGCAGGCCCAGACCCAGCAGGCCCATGCCGGTCAGGACCTTGCGGCGGGTAAATAACGTACTCATCAACTGTGCATCCTGTGAAACGCCTGCATTGCTCTGGATCTACACATCAGGCTTTGAGGGCGCCAAGTCTACCAACCCTGGGAAGCGCACGTAATCTGCGACGTTCTGCCACAGGGGCATGCGGTGCTTCATCCTTTTGCGGCTCTGATGGTAGAGTCGCCGCCATGAAATCGAGCCATCCCGCCCGTCCGCTGATCGTCTGGACCCTGTACTTCTGCGTGCTGATGAACCTGTTCGCGTGCGGTTTGGGGCATGGCCAGATGCTCGGCCAGCAACTCAACGGGATTGGCGGGGCGTTCTGTTCGGTGGACGGTAGCCAGGCGCCACTTTCCGACAAAGGGTTGGGCAGCCCGTCTTCCAGCAACATCTCGAACTACTTTGCCTGCCCTGTGTGCAACGCCGTCACCGTTGCGCTGGTGTTCCTGATCGGTCTCGCCTGGCTGTTGGGCCTGGCGCAAACCCCGCGTCCGGCGCATGAGCGGCGCAACAAGGCGCCACCGCGTTATTCCTGGCCCTCGGCCAACCCCCGCGCTTCCCCGACTTTCTGACGTGTGCCTTGGGCTCCCTGTAACCAGGGGGCGTTCTATCGTCACGACTGAGAGTGCGTTTCATGAACCACCTGTTGCCTGCCGGCGCCAGCCGCCTGGTCCGCAAGGCGTCGCGTCGCCTGCGCGCGGAACCTGTGCAGCCTGACTACCCGAGCAATTCCCGTTGTTTCGTACACCTGGATGCGCGCCTGTTGCCGTATTGGCACAGCGTGTTCGACATCTGCCCGGCGCTGCTCAAGCTCGACCCACCCGAGGGCCTGAACCTGTTTCGCAGCTTCATGACCTGGGCTTACCGCAACCAGCCAGCGCAGGACTGGACCTATCACCTGAACATCGGTCGCTGGCTGCTGGGCTCGCCGTATCGCACGCAGATCGACGATGAGCCGATCGAAGCCTTCATGGCCGCCGCCGCAGCGCGCTGGATCAATACCGACGACAGCCCGGCACAGGGTGTGATCCTGGCCTGGCAAGGTTCGACCGTACTGGAGTGGAAGGGCACCCCGCTAGCGACCGTCGAGCCACCGCGCATGCCGGTGCCGGCGGGGGAATTTGTCTGGGGCTCACTGGACACGCGGGGCGAATTCAGCGGCTGGTTGCCGGTGCCGTAAGGTGCTGGCGAATCCACGCGTCGACGTCGGTCACGGCGATGCCGTGCCGGGCGTTGAACGTGACGGCGGGGTCCCAGGCCACGCCGTTGCCCTGGGCGAACACCGCGCGGTACTTCTTCAGGTTGTCGTCGGGGCTGCTGGCGAGGTCAGCCAGTAGCGCCGGCACCGACCAGGGTTCGCGCTGGAGCTGGATGCCCATGGCGGCGTCGACCGTGTCGGCCAACTGCCCGTAGGTCAGGGTGTCGCCAGCGGTGTACACCACCTGGTTGGCGATGGCGGGTTCAGCGAGCACGATCTGCGCCGTCAGCCGGCCGATGTCCTCGGGCGTGGTGACGGTGACGGCTGTGTCCCAGTCGCCCAGGGCATGCACGGTGTTTTGCGCGAGGTCGACCACGCCAAACGATGGCTCGAACAGAAAGCTGGTGAACATCCCGGTGGAGATGATCAGCCACTGGGTGGTCTGTTGGCCGCGCAGCAGGTCGCGCACGTCCAGTTGCTCGTCGAACAGGTCCTGCGGGCTGCCACGGCCGATCACGTCGTAGTCCACGCCAAACTGCCACGGCACATAGCGCTTGACCCCACTGCGGATCGCCGCCTGTGCCAACTTGCGTTGGGTGCCTGGGCCTGCGGCAAATCCGATGCAACTGATCACCGTGTCGAACGGCGCGAACAGCGCGGCGAGCGTGTCCTGGCTATCGTTCTGCAGATCGCCGGCCAATGGCTCGACGCCGAGCTCACTCAAGCCATTCGCAGTAGTCGACTGCGCACGCAACAGCACGGCGATGCGGGTGCCCTGCGGCGCCAGCGCGACCAGTTCGCGCAGCACGGCCATGCCCAGTTCACCGGCACCGAGCACCAGGATGGAAGGGGAAGTCATAGGGTTCTCCGTCAACAGTGAAAGTCGTGGCATGCTTGCAGAATTAAACGCCGCGCATAAGAAGGCACACGCGTGATACCGAGAGCCCCCCATGGATAACGACGAAATCATCCGCCGCTCGCAGGCCGCCTGCGACGCCCTCAGCGCCGACGATGACGGCCTCAAGCGCGAGGTGTTGAGCCACGCTGGCAACCGCTGGTCATTGGGCATCGTGCACGTGCTCGGCGTGTCCGGTCGCCTGCGCCATGCCGAGATCGGTCGACGCATGACAGGCGTCACCCAGCGCATGTTGACTCGCACCTTGCGCCAGTTGGAACGCGACGGCCTGGTGCTGCGCCATGACTTTCAGGAAGTGCCGCCAAGGGTCGAATACGCCCTGTCGCCCCTCGGCACGCAGTTGTTGGTGCACATGATTCCGCTGTGGACCTGGGTGGTGGAGAACGGCGAGGCGTTTCGCCAGGCGCGGGAGCAGTTTGATCAGGCTTGATCGGGAAACAGCCGGGCAGACGCGAGCGGAGGCAGGCCTGGATTGTTACGCAAACTGAAAAAGTGATTGGCGGTTTTGGCGGCTGTTTCTGTGCCGCTCAACTCTATACCGTGCGCGCTCCCGTTGAATGCGGCACCGACCCGACTGACAAAGAACAGGGTCGGGCCGTGACGGGGTCGCCTCAATCACTTCTCGGAGCCTTCATGAAGCACACCACTTGCCTGGCGCTCGCCGTGTCCATCGGCGCGGCGCAGCAGGCGGCTGCCGCCGGTTTTATCGATGACAGCAAAGCCAGCCTCGACCTGCGCAATTTCTACTACAACCAGGACACCCGCAATGCCAGGGGCGCCTCGGACAAGGAGTGGGGCCAGGCCTTCATGTTCAATTACCAGTCCGGTTTCACTGAGGGCTTGGTCGGCCTGGGCCTGGATCTGCAACAATGGTATGGCCTGCGCCTGGATGCGTCGGGCCGCGCCGGCAAGGCCGGTGCAGACAACACTCCTGGCAGCGTTTTCCCCCTGGACGACGGCAAGGCTGCACATGACTTCAGCAAGACTGGCGTCACCGGCAAAATGCGCATCGCTCAGACTCAATTGAAAGTCGGCAGCCTGATGCCCAAGCTGCCGGTGCTGACCACCGAAGACGGACGCCTGCTGCCCCAGACCTTTCGTGGCTATCAACTGGATTCCAAGGACTTCAAGGATTTGAACCTGGTTGCCGGCAAGCTTGAGCAGGTTGTCGACCGCAATTCCAGCAACGGCCAGGGCATGTCGATTGCCGGCGCCAATGACCCGATCAAAGGCAAGTCCAGCAACCAGTTCTATTACGGCGGGGTTGATTACAGCGTCACCAAGCAGCTGCAGCTGCAGTACTACTACGCCAACCTGGAGAATTTCTACCAGCAGCACTTCCTCGGCCTGGTGCACAACTGGCAGTTGCCAGTGGGGCAGCTCAAGAGCGACCTGCGCTATTTCTACAGCACCGCTGATGGCAAGAATGGCAGCGCGGCGGGGCGCAGTGAAGGGTATGTCAGTTCGGGTTACTACGCGCCGGGCATCAACACGGGCAAGGTCGACAACCGCTTGTGGAGCGCACTGTTCACGTATGGTCTGAGCGGGCACGCGTTGAGTCTTGGCTACCAGAAAACCACGGGCGAAAGTGACTTCCCGCATATCAACCAAGGCCAGGGCCGCTCGCTCTACCTGATCACCAATTCGCAGTCACTGAAGTTCGTGAATGCCGGCGAGCAGGCGACGGTGGGCAGCTATGCCTATGACTTTGCCGGCCTGGGCATTCCTGGCCTGCGTTCAAGCGTGACTTATATCCACGGCAGTCATATCCGTACCGCCGGCCGCGATAACAGCGAATGGGAACGCGACCTGCGCCTGGATTATGTGATCCCCGCCGGCAGGTTGAAGGGCCTGGGGTTTACCTGGCGCAGTGCGGTGCTGCGCGGGAATGACACCGCAGACAAAGATGAAACGCGCCTGATTGTCAGCTACAGCATCCCGCTGATGTAAAGCGTCAACTGCCGGTATGCGCGGTTTTCTTTTTCGTCGCCTTGCTGCTGGGCTGTTTGTGCGGCGCAGGGCTCGGCGAGGCTTTTTCCTTGGGAGCAGTCTCGGTTTTTTTGTCGCTGTCTGATGGGCTGCTGGGGTAGGTGCCCGGCGGCAGGGCAGAGCCCGCGGCGCTGCTGTCGCTCAGCGTATTCGGTGACGGCGCGGTGTCATCGCCGAAGGCGGCGAAGGCCGGACTGGCCAGCAGGACCGACAGGCCGACGATAAGCAAAATCCTTTGGGACATTCTGGTCTTCATGACGCGATCCCCTTGTTGCTCTGATCATGACTGAAGCCCGAAAAATCCGGGCTCCAGTACTGCTTCAATCAAGACTTCTTGCCGCCGCCGGAGCTGTGCGCCCCGCCTTTTTTGCCGGCTTCAGAAGCCTTTTCGCGGTCATTGGCAAAGTTGCCGCCCGAACCTTGACCGCCGCTTTTTTTCTGTGTGTCGGGCTTGGCTTTGCCGCCTGCACCCGTGGTGGTTTTTCCGCTGGTAGCCATTTTCAAATCCCTCATCAATGAGTGAATCAATGGTGTCGCTTAATTGGGAATACTCAACCGAAAGCAAAGTTTGAAAAAGTTCGCGACCATGCGACGAATGGACGTCACGCCGCGAGCGGCTTGGCGCCCATGGATTTCTTGTGCGCCGCTTTCATCGCTTCCATTTCAGCGCCGAGTTCTTCCAGCACCGCCTTGCCCAGCAGCTTCCTGGCCTGGGGGAACATCTCGGTTTCCTCTTCTTCGATGTGGTGTTCCAGCAGTTCCTTGACCACTTTGACGCGCCCGGAGAACTCGGTGGTGGATGGCTCGGTCTGCTTCAGGTCGGGCAGCACCAGGGCGTCGACCGTGCGATGCTCTTCCTTGGCTTCGTGGTACATGATGTCTTGCTCCTTGCCGCCGGCTTTGCGGAAGGCCGGGTAGAGGATCTCTTCCTCGAGCTTGGTGTGCAGGCTGATCTCCATCTCGAGTTTGGCCAGCAGCTCGGTGCGCTTCTTGACGCCGCGTTCGGTGGACTCGCTCAGTTGGGTCAGCAACGCCTTGACGCGTTCGTGGTCAGCCTTGAGAAGGTCGATGGCATTCATGGTGGAACCTCACGGATAGCAAGCGGGCGCGTCGAAGTGCGCGCCTCGTCAGGTAGGTAGTGCATCAGTTATACCAACTTGAACGTATTTATAAATTATTTATGAATCAGTAGCTTATGTCATGAGCGTGAGTATGGCGGTCGTGCAGCTTGCATGGTCGTGCAAGGTTTGAGTTGCATTACGCCGTCCCTAGCCGCCGCTGACTTTCCAATGCTTGATGTCTTCAGCGAACACCACCTGCTTGACCTCATGGGCAATCCCGTAGGCGAGCGATTCGTGCGCGGCAATGACCTTTTCCTCGGCTGACAGGCACTTGAAAATATCCAGCTGGGTGTCGGCTTGGGACGTCTCCAGTTCATAGATTTTCACGTAGCGGGCCAGGTCGTTATCCAGGCTCGACAGGTACTCGCGCAGCCGTTGGTGGTCCACCGAACTCTGGCTGAAGTACCAGTTCATCGGATGGATCAGAAAGCGCGAATGCGGCGTGGTGATACGCCGGTTCGCTGCCAGGAACATGATGATGCCCATGGATTCGATATTGCCCGCGTTGATCGCGCAGAGCGGCACCGGCAGCGCCTTGAGGAAGGTGTAGAGGGTAAACCCGAAGTTGGTGCTGCCGCCGGTGGTCGACAGGTTCAGCAGCAGCGAACTGGCGCCTTCGTCGATCGCATCCAGGCAGCAGTCGCGAAAACGCTCGGTGGTGCCTTGGTCGATCTGGCAATGAAAGTGGATAACATGCTCGGTCATCCTGAACCTCCGGAATTCAGTGCAAGAGGGGTGACTGAGGTTGAGTCTAGAAGGTTGCCCGCGATGTGCCCGGGTGCAAATCGGATGGAACCCTCGGGCCAGATGCTTGACCTAATGCATAGACCTCAGGAGGTGAACCATGCAAATAGAATATATCTGGATCGCGTTGGCGGTGATTTTGCTGCTGTTGGAATTGTGGGCGATCAACGTCGTATTGCGCAGCACCGGTGGCTGGGAGACCAAGGGACTGTGGGTGGTAGTGCTGATTTTCGTGCCGCTGTTGGGGCTGATTGCCTGGGCGATGTTTGGTCCCAAGCGAGAGATGGCGCAGCAGCGCAGAAGTTAAGGTTCATAGGTAAAAAAACAGGCGCCGAGAGGCGCCTGTTTGCGTTTCAACCCATCGATATCAACTCGCCAGTGCCTTGGCGATGGCTTGGTTGAATGCCGGCAAGTCATCCGGTGTACGCGAGGTGATCAAGGTCCAGCCATTGGCCTTGCACTCCTTGACCTCGGCATCCACCCAGCCGGCGGCACCGGCGTTTTCCAGGTCGATGCGCACGCTTTTGTAGGAAGTCAGCGTCTTGCCCTTGATCACGCCGGCGTCGATCAGCGCCCATGGGCCGTGACAGATCGCGGCCACGGTCTTGCCGGCCTTGACGAAGTCGTTGATCACCCGCAGCGCCGAGGCATCCTGGCGCAGGGTGTCGGCGTTGACGGTGCCGCCAGGGATGACCAGCGCATCGAATTCGCTGCTGACCACGTCCGACAGTTGCACGTCGGATTCCACCGTCTTGTCTTTCTCGGTATCGCCGACAAACGTCTGGGTGGTGCCGCCCTTGCTGGATGCGTGGGTTACGGTGGCGCCGAACCCGCGCAGCGCTTCCAGCGGCTTGACCAGCTCGTCGCGCTCGATGCCGGTGTTGGAGGTGATGATCAGGATGTGCTTGCCGTTGAGTTGCGCGCTCATGGTCGAGTGTCTCCTTGGGTCAGGGGTAGATTAATGGTCGTGTTTGGCTTGCAGTTCCTTGGCCATTTTCAAATGGGCTTCAAGGGTCGGCAGGGTCTTGGTGGCGAAGGCTTTCAGCTCGGCGTTGTCCGAGGAAGCGGCTTCTTTCTGGAACAGTTCGACAGTTTTTTCATGGGCCGCCACCTGGTTGTTGGCGTAGGCCTTGTCGAACGATTCATCGCGCAGTTCGAGAATGGCTTTCTTGGCCTTGTCGGTCAGCGCGGCATCGTCCGGCACTTCGATATCGAGTTTTTTCGCCAAGGCTGCCAGTTCCTGGTTGGCCTTGGTGTGGTCGGTGACCATGTGCTGGGCAAAGGTTTTCACATCGGCCGAGCTGCTTTTTTCGAGGGCGAGTTTGCCGGCCTCGACTTCAGTGATGCCGCCTTGTGCCGCGTCTTCTACGAAGCTGTTGGACGTCGCGGCCATGGCCGTGGAAATCGAGCCGGCAACCAGCACGAAAGTCAGGCCCATTTGTTTGATCAGTTGCGTGGTCATGGTGGATCTCCTTGAACATGGCGGGATGCCGTTACCTGAGTGTTGAGCCGGCCCGACTGCAAAAGGTTTAAATTAATTCGCGCTTTTCTCACCAGCGGGCATGGCTGGCAAATTCCTTGAACTATCGAAATCCGTTGGCCTCTGCTGCACAGATGCGTGCGATTTTCTTGCACGCCTTCAACTGCCAGGAGAGACACCGTGACCGATCACAAGACCGCCGATAAAACCCCTGACCCCATCAGCTCCGAACAGGCGCAGAAAGGTGCCGGCACCGCCGCCAAGGGCGAGACGCTGGAGCGCCCGAACCCCAAGACCGAAACCGTCGACAAGGTGCTCACGCCGACCTCGATCAAGGACACCGAGCGTCAGACCGATGCGATCAACGAGCAGGCCGCCAAGGCCGAGCGCAAGCTGGGCCACTGAACATGGCCAAGGCAATTTCCGCGTCGGAACTGGGGATTGATCTCAAGCCTGCGGATGACGCCAGCCTGTTCAAATGGTTTGTCGCCAGTTTCCTGATGGGCAAGCGCATCCAGGCGCCCATCGCGGCACAGGCTTACAAGGTGATCGTCGAAGAGCAGGGCCGCGACACACCGCGAAAGTTGCAGCACTGCACATCGCGTGAGCTGGTCTCGATGCTCGGGCGTGCGCATTACGTGCGTTATGACGAGAGCACCGCGCAGCGCCTGCTCGACCTCAGTGCCAAGCTCAACGCCGAATACGCTGGCAAGATCACCCACATGCGCAGTGCCAGCAAAGACCGCCAGGCGTTCGAAAAACGCCTGGGCGAATTTGACGGAGTGGGGCCCAAGACCATTGAGATTTTCATGCGCGATGCGGCTGCGGTGCTGTTTTGACCCTGCTTTTTAATTGCAGCATGGGGCTGCTGTGACAGATGTGCTGCGGCCTTTTTGTGGTGACTTTTTTGTGGCAAGCCGGCTTTTTGTGGCGAGCGGGCTTGCCCCGCGTTGGGGCGCGAAGCGGCCCTGACCCAGCCAGCGCATTCTTTCAGGTAAAACGCGGTTGCAGGTTTTGGGACTGCTGCGCAGCCCAACGCGGGGCAAGCCCGCTCACCACAAGGGGGCCTCGATTGTTACCTCTTCAGCACTTCGCCGCCTATGAGCTTTCGCGGCGAGTGACATATGTTGGCAAACAGTTTGATTGTGGCAAGCCCGCTCTAGTGGCAAGCAAATTAGTTGTGGAAAGCCCGCTTTTTGTGGTGAGCGGGCTTGCCCCGCGTTGGGGCGCGAAGCGGCCCTGACCCAGCCAGCGCATTCTTTCAGGTAAAACGCGGTTGCAGGTTTTGGGGCTGCTGCGCAGCCCAACGCGGGGCAAGCCCGCTCACCACAAGGAGGCTCTCGATTATCTCTTCAGCACTTCGCCGCCTATGAGCTTTCGCGGCGAGCGACCTGTGTTGGCAAGCAGTTTGATTGTGGCAAGCCCGCTCTAGTGGCAAGCAAATTAGCTGTGGAAAGCCCGCTTTTTGTGGCGAGCGGGCTTGCCCCGCGTTGAGGCGCGAAGCGGCCCTGACCCAGCCAGCGCAATTCTTTCAGGTAAAACGCGGTTGCAGGTTTTGGGACTGCTGCGCAGCCCAACGCGGGGCAAGCCCGCTCACCACAAGGAGGCTTTCGATTATCTCTTCAGCACTTCGCCGCCTATGAGCTTTCGCGGCGAGCGATCTTTGTTGGCAAACCCGCTCACCCCCAAAAGCTGTTCGCCACAGGTCACTCGACCTCCACCTGCAGCACTTCCAGGCCTAACCGTTGGTACGCTTCGACGCTCGGCACGTGCCACTCGGTGATCAATGTGTGGATACGCTCACACGGCCCCACCACAAACGGCTCCACCGCACCGAGCTTGTCGGCCATGGTCACTGCTACCACGTGCGAGGCGCTGTCGAGCAGGGCTTGTTTGACCGCCACTTCATCAAAATGCAGCGAGCTGATACCCACCTGCGGATGCAGTGCGCATACGCCGGTGAACAGCAGGTCGGCCTTGACGCTCTGGATCAGGCGCACGGCGTCCTGGCCCGTGGTGGACAAGGTCGCCGGGTTGAGTTGGCCACCGGCCAGGATCACCTTCACTTCGGGATGATCGGCCAGCGCGATGGCGATCATCGGCGACGGCGTGACTACGGTCAGGCGGATCGAGCGCGGCAACGACTGGGCAATCTGCAGTGTGGTGGAGCCGGAATCGAACAACACGATCTGGCCGTCTTCCACCAGGTTGGCGGCCCGGTGGGCAAGGTGACGCTTGGCGTCGTTGGTCTCGCCGACCCGGGTGAAGAAGTCCTTGCCGGTGTCCTTGGGCCGGGGCAGGGCGCCGCCATGCACGCGTTGCAGAAGGCCAGCAGCCGCGAGTTCGCCGAGGTCGCGGCGGATGGTGTCCTGGGACACGGCGAAATGCTCCACCAGGTCGGCGGCGGTGACTTTGCCATCGCGCTCGAGCAGCAACAGGATCTTTTGTTTGCGCAACGAAGGCAGGTCAATGGCTTGATGAGTGGCGTGCATGTTTTTGCGCTTTTTTGCGGTTTTATGCGAGATTAGTCTCCTGCCCATCTAAACGCAATGGCTGGTTGCGCAGCCGATGGGCGGTTACTCTCTGTGTTCAGTTCAGGGAGAGGTGACCTAGATGTCGTTGATTACAACCATCGAAGATTTACGCAAGCTGGCGCAAAAACGTGTCCCACGGATGTTCTACGATTACGCCGATTCCGGCTCCTGGACTGAGAGCACCTACCGGGCGAATGAAAGCGATTTCGCGCGGATCAAATTCCGCCAGCGGGTCGCGCGCAATATTGATGAGCGCTCGATCCGCGCCCGCATGATCGGCCAGGACATGGCCATGCCGGTCGCCCTCGCACCCACCGGCCTGGCCGGTATGCAGCATGCCGATGGCGAGATTCTCACCGCTCGCGCCGCCGCCGCGTTTGGCCTGCGCTACACCTTGTCGACCATGAGCATCTGCTCGCTGGAAGATATCGCCGAACACGTCGGCCAGCCATTCTGGTTCCAACTTTATGTGATGCGTGATCGCGCGTTTGTCGAGCAATTGATCGAACGCGCCAAGGCCGCTGGCGTGGATGCGCTGGTGCTGACCCTCGACTTGCAGATCCTCGGCCAACGCCACAAGGATTTGATCAACGGACTGTCGGCGCCGCCCAAGCTGACCCTGCCGAATATCCTCAACATGGCGACCAAACCGCGCTGGGTAATGGGCATGCTCGGCACCCAGCGGCGCGGCTTCGGCAATATTGTCGGGCATGTGAAGGGCGTGGCGGACATGAGTTCGTTGTCGTCGTGGACCGCCCAGCAATTCGACCCGCGCCTGAGCTGGGACGATGTGGAGTGGATCAAGAAGTGCTGGGGCGGCAAGCTGATCATCAAGGGCATTCTCGATGTGGAGGATGCGCGCCTGGCGGCGAATTCCGGTGCCGATGCACTGGTGGTGAGCAACCACGGTGGCCGTCAGCTGGACGGTGCGCCGTCGAGCATCAGCCAGTTGCCGGCGATTGTCGACGCGGTAGGCGAGCGCATCGAAGTGTGGCTCGACGGCGGCATTCGCTCCGGCCAGGACGTGCTCAAGGCGATGGCATTGGGCGCCAAGGGCACCATGATCGGTCGCCCGCACCTGTATGGCCTGGGCGCGATGGGCGAGGCGGGCGTGACCAAGGCACTCCAGATCATTGCGCGTGAGCTGGACGTGTCGATGGCATTGTGCGGCTATAACGATATACGCGATGTGAATCGCGAGATTTTGTTGCCCGGTACATTTCCCGAAAACGTTTACTGAGCAAAAAAATCGTAAAAAAATAAAAAGAGTTGTCCACGAAAACCGTGGGTATCTCTGTGGATAACTTTGCGAAGGCCCGGCAGGGTTGGTGATTTAACCCTCGGTTAATATTTGATCAACTTTCGACGCGGGCCAGTATGGGCAGGGTTTGCGCTTGACACGCAAGCGCGAACCCAGTGCCGAAAAGCGCTTTTATGAGTCGCCGTTGCGTGCTGTGGAGTGGGTGACAACCTGCGGCGGCATCTTCGCTTGCATCAGGCTATCGAGTGCCTGGCCATAATTGCGACCGGCCAGGCTCATGCTGTTGTTGTGCGTGGCGCCGGGCACCAGCAACAGCCGTTTGGGTTCCTGGGCGGCTTCAAATAACTGCTGGCTGAAACGCGGCGGCACGTATTGATCGGCCAGCCCGTGGACCACCAGCAGGGGCATATGGATAGCGGCGATCTTGTCGATGGAATCGAACTTCTGTGACAGCAGCCAGCGTACCGGCAACGAGGTATTCGCCACCGCCGTGGCCACATCCGCCAGGGAGGTGAAGGTCGATTCAATTACCAACCCGCGCACCGGCAACGGCGTTTGCTTGCCCAGTTCGGCGACCAGGTCGATGGCCACCGCGCCGCCCAGGGAATGTCCGTAGATCAGGCGTTTGCTCGGGTCCGGTTGCAGCACCTGGAAACGCTCCCACGCGATGCGGGCGTCTTCGTACACGGTGGTTTCCGATGGCAGCTCGCCGTGGCTTTGGCCAAACCCGCGATAGTCGATGGCCAGCACCGAGTAGCCAAGGGCGTGCAACTGCTCAATGCGAAACAGCTGCCCTGTCAGGTTCCAGCGTACGCCGTGCAGGTAGAGGATCGCCGGCGCTTCGGCCTTGGCCGCCGGGTACCACCAGCCATGGATGTTCTGCCCGGACTTGAAACTGGCAGGCTTGAGTTCGAACTCCTGCACTGCCTTGGGCAAACCGCTGTACCAGCTGGCAGTCCCCGGCTCTATGCGAAACACCAGCTCGCGCTCCTTGTGTTGCAGCACGGCACACCCCACCGGCAGGCCGACGATCAGCAGCGCCATGCACAGCAGGGGAAACCAGCGCAGGCCCAGGCGAGACAGAAAACGAGAAGACATGAAGGTTCCAGGACAAAGGTGAAGCACGGGTTTTACCAGATGGCCCGCGCAGGCAGGAATTAATTCGACAGCCGTCCACGGCGATTGCTTGCAAAGTGTTACAGCATTGAATTACCCCTGCACCGGTTGTTAGGGTGGGCGGCTACACAGGAGAGCAAGCACATGGATTTCACAGGCAAAACCGCGATTGTCACCGGCGGCGCCCGCGGGTTGGGGCTCAGTTATGCACGGGCGCTGGCCTTGGGCGGGGCGCGGGTGGTGATCAGCGACATTGGTGCCGACCCGGTCGGCGCCGGCAACGACGCCACGGTGGTCGAGACGGCGGCCAGGGCCTTGCAGGCCGAAGGCTTGCAGGTGATCGGTCACGCAGGTGACCTGTCCACCGAAGAAGGCAGCCGGCAACTGATCGCCTCGGCCATCGAGGCGTTCGGGCAGCTCGATATCCTCATCCACAATGCCGGTTGGGTCGGTTACCAGAACATTGCCGACCTGGATGCCGCGTTCCTGCAGCGCGCCATGGACATCAACCTCTACGCGCCGCTGTGGCTGTGCAAGCACGCGTGGCCACACCTGCTGCGATCGGCCTCGCCGCGCATCATCCTCACCACGTCCGACCGCGCGATGTATGCGCAGTACGAGCAGACCGGCCTGGTGGCCTACAGCGCTGGCAAGATGGCGCAACTGGGGATCATGAACGCGTTGAGCCATGAGGGCGCCGAGGCCGGGATCCGCGTCAACGCGATTTCGCCGGTGGCCAAGACGCGCATGTGGGGTGTCAGCGAGGAGCCGGACGAACTCAAGCCGGAGTGGGTGACGCCGGGCGTGGTCTTCCTGGCCTCCGCGCAGTGCGAGGACACGGGCTACATCCTGCGCGCCAGCAATGGCCAATTCACTGCCACGCGCTTCACTGAAAATCCCGGCGTGGAGTACCCGCGCAATCTCGCCCGGATCAAGGCGGACAGCGCCGAAGCTGTCGCCGCCGCGTGGCCTCGCATCAAACAGGCGTGAACCCGATGACTCCCTTGAGCAAAGACCTGACCATGGACAACAGCCCCGTTCGCATCACGGCCGAAGAGACCCTTTCGGACAACTGGTACATCCTGAAGAAATACAGCTTCGACCTGCGTCGCCGTGATGGCAGCTGGCAGGCCCAGACCCGTGAGGTGTATGACCGGGGCAATGGCGCGACGATCCTGCTGTACAACCGCGAGCAGCGCACGGTGCTGCTGATTCGTCAGTTCCGCATGCCGACGTTCGTCAACGATTACCCCGGCTACTTGATCGAGACGGCCGCCGGGCTGCTGGACAATGCCAGCCCCGAGGAGCGCATTCGGCTGGAAGCGGAGGAAGAGACCGGCTACCGCGTGGGGCAGGTGGAGAAGGTCTATGCGGCGTTCATGAGTCCCGGGTCGGTGACTGAGCGGATTCACTTCTTTATCGGCGAATATCAGCCGGGTGACCGGATGGGGGATGGCGGCGGGCTGGAAGAAGAGGGCGAGGATATCGAAGTGTTGGAGCTGGGATTCGAACAGGCGCTGGCGATGGTACAGGCTGGGGAGATTGTGGATGGGAAGACCATCCTGCTACTGCAGCACCTGGAGTTGCGGATGTTGAAAGAGGGCTGGTGAGGCGGTGAGCTTTCCACTTCCTCAGTAACATGGCGGCCTTGGAGTTGTTCGGTGTTGCCTGTCGAACTCGGTTGAAACTGTGGGAGCGGGCTTGCTCGCGAAAGCGGTGGGTCAGTCGCTGAAGAGTGAGATTGGTATACCGCATACGCGACCAAGCCCCCAGCCACAATTGGGG
>NZ_JASCPP010000038.1:0-53518 GCF_029959745.1 Pseudomonas sp. PS01298
GCCGGCGATGGCGTCCTGAAGATCGCTATCGCCGGCAAGCCGGACTCCTGCAGGTGGTGTGCTAGATCCAGCCGCTGCTTTGCATGGCCTTGTACACCGCCACGATCGCCAGGATGAAAAACGCCGTGGCGGCCAGTCGGCGGATCAAGGTCAGCGGCAGTTTCTCCGCCGCAAAATTCCCCGCCAGAACCACCGGTACGTTGGCAATCAACATGCCCAGCGTGGTGCCGATAATCACCAGCCACAGCTCCGGGTATTGCGCCGCCAGCATCACCGTGGCGATCTGCGTCTTGTCACCGATTTCTGCGAGGAAAAACGCGATCAGCGTGGTCAGGAACGGCCCGAACTTGCGCGTGGTGCTGGCTTCGTCATCGTCGAGTTTGTCCGGCACCAGGGTCCACAACGCCGTGGCGCAGAAGCTCGCCGCGAGTATCCAGTGCAACACTGCATCCGAGAAGAAACTGCCAAACCAGGCCCCCACGGCACCGGCGGCCGCATGGTTGGCCAGGGTCGCGGCGACGATGCCGGCGATGATCGGCCAGGGCTTGCGAAAGCGAGCAGCGAGAATGAGCGCGAGCAGTTGCGTCTTGTCGCCGATTTCGGCCAAGGCAACGATTGCGGTAGGAACGAGTAGTGAATCCAGCATCAGGTAAGTTTCCAGGGGCGGGTCGACACGGCTATGACACGTACAGCCTTCCCGCCCCGGGTAAGGTGTGCGTGTCATAGGTCTTGTCAAACCCCGGTCCGTCTGTGCGGACTCCTGGGTCGCATACGCCATGGTCTGCTGACCAAGTATGTTGACGTATGCCGGACGAGCGTGGCGCTCGTGGGAGACTACTCCCCTAGGACGGAGCGGATTCTGCCTAGGCAAAACCCATTCGGCAAGCCTTCTTTTTCAAATTGCCATTAGCCGCGTTTGGCACGATAAATGCGAAAACCGTTGCCTTCAGCCTTGATCGCACACACGCCCAGATGCTCCTCGATCAGCGGCTGGTACTTCAGGAAGCTATTCGCGACCAGGCGTAGTTCGCCGCCTTTTGCCAGATGTTTGGCTGCTTTTCGCAGCAGGTTCTCAGTCGCGAAATAATCGGTATGCACACCGACATGGAACGGCGGATTGCTCAGAATCGCGTTCAAACCCATCGGCGCGGCATCGATGCCGTCACCGGTCAACACCTCGGCTTCCAGGCCATTGGCGGCCAGGGTCAGACGGCTGCTGGCGGCGGCAAAGGCATCCACATCCAGCATCGTCACGGTGTTGTGCGGGTAGCGACGTTTTACCGCAGCCCCGAGCACGCCGGCGCCGCAACCGAAGTCGAGCAAATGGCCGCTCGGCAACTTATCCAAATGCTCCAGCAACAGCTCGGTACCGCGGTCCAGGCGACCGTGGCTGAACACGCCGGGCAGGCTCACGACCTTGAGTGGCCCTTCGGCCAGCGGGACGTCGAAGACCTGCGCGAGGCTTTGCAGGTCGACCGCCTGCGGCGCGTTGGCCACCGTAACCTGCCACAGCTGGCAATGGCGCGCATTGTCGAGCTTGCGTGGTTTGCCAAAGGGGATCAGCTGTTTGGCGGCGCTTTCGATGCCGCCTTTTTTCTCGCCGACCAGAAACAGCTCGGCGCCGGGCAGTCGCGCGGCCACGGCGTTGAGCAGGTAGTCGGTGAGGTCCTTGGACTTGGGCAGGAAGATCACCGCCGCATCAAACGTATGCTCGGGCACCGTCACGCCGAACTGGCTGCGCGCGGGGAAACGCGCCTCGAGTGCTGCCTGGTCGCCGGCATGCCAACTCCAGCCGTGGGCGTTGGGCAGGCGACCCAGCAGGTCGTCGGAAGGCAAACCTACCAGCAGCAGGTTGCCTTGAAAAAGTTCGGCCTGACGAAGCAGTACTTCACTGCGCGGATCCATGGTCTGCTCCTTGAAAAGGGGCGCAGTTTATCAACTCACAACGCGCAGCGGGGCGCCGCTGAAAAAGCCCCGGGCGTTTTCCGTCAGTTGCCCGACGATGCGCTGGCGCGCCTCGCGACTGCCCCAGGCATTGTGCGGGGTGACAATCAGCCGAGGGATATCACCGGCCAGCAACGGGTTACCGTTGACCGGCGGTTCCACGCTCAATACGTCGGTCGCCGCGCCACCCAGGTGACCGCTGCGCAACGCGTCTGCCAGGGCCTGCTCGTTGATCAAGCCACCGCGCGCGGTGTTGACGATGAACGCGCCGGGCTTGAGCAGCGCCAGCTCGCGGGCGCCGATAAAGTCGCGGGTGTGCTCGTTGAGCGGGCAGTGCAGGGTCAGCGCGTCGACCTGCGCCAGTAATTCATCCAGCGGCACGCGGTCGGCGCGGGCAGGGCGGCCCGGGATCGCGCCGAGCAGCACGCGCATGCCAAAGGCTTCGGCCAGGCGTGCGACCGCGCTGCCCAGCTCGCCATGGCCCAGCAGGCCGAGGGTTTTGCCTTCCAGCTCGACAATCGGGTAGTCCAGCAGGCAGAACTGCTTGGCTTGCTGCCATTTGCCGGCGGCCACGTCCCGCTGATAGTCCTTCAAGCGCGTCGCCAGATTGAGCAGCAACATGATCGTGTGCTGTGCCACCGACGGCGTGCCGTAGCCCTGGCAGTTACTCACGGTGATGCCATGCGCGCGGGCGGCCTCAAGGTCGACGTTGTTGGTGCCGGTGGCCGACACCAGGATCAGCTTGAGTTGTGGGCACGCCGCCAGGGTTTCGGTGCTCAGCGCGATTTTGTTGCTGATCACCACGTCGGCGCCCTGCAGGCGCTCGACCACGTTCTGGGCCGTGGTGTCGGTGAACAGCTGCAACTCGCTGAAGGTGTTGCGCAACTCACTGAGGTCAAGGTCCCCCAGGTCCAGGGACGGGTGATCAAGGAAGACGGCGCGGCGATTGTTCGTCATCAACTGTACCTTTTGCGACTGAGTTCGAAGGCGTAATCTGCCGAGCCTATCAGATGAAATAATCAGTTACTTAATGGAGTGAGTATGTACGTCGCCGAGTTTTTGACCGTGGCCTTGATTCACTTGTTGGCGGTGGCCAGCCCTGGCCCGGATTTCGCCGTGGTGGTGCGCGAGAGTGTTACCCACGGCCGTCGCGCCGGCACCTGGACCGCGCTGGGGGTGGGCTCGGCGATTTTCCTGCACGTGGGGTATTCGCTGCTCGGTATCGGTTTGATCGTGTCCCAGTCCATCGTGCTGTTCAACGCGCTCAAGTGGGCGGCGGCGGCCTACCTGTTGTACATCGGTTTCAAGGCCCTGCGCGCGCAGCCGGCCAAGCCTGCCGCCGAGGGCGAGTTGCACCGTGAAGCCGGTGAGCGCACCCCGCGCGGCGCGTTTACCGCAGGTTTCGTGACCAATGGCTTGAACCCCAAGGCCACGCTGTTCTTCCTCTCGCTGTTCACCGTCGTCATCAACCCGCACACGCCGCTGGCGATCCAGGCCGGTTACGGTGTGTACCTGGCGGTGGCGACGGCGCTGTGGTTCTGCCTGGTGGCCATGCTGTTCAGCCAGCAGCGCGTGCGCGCAGGTTTTGCGCGGATGGGGCACTGGTTCGATCGGACCATGGGCGCGGTGTTGATTGCGATTGGGGTGAAGCTGGCATTCACCAGCATGAAATAAGCTGAATGCTGGCGCAAAGCTAGCATTCATTGGGGTCTGCAAATCATTCCTTTGGCTGATTTGGCTGAAACATAAGGTCTCTAAAGTGCAGGCCTACAAGCCAAGACCGTGCAGTCATTAAAGGGATTCTTATGTTGCAGACCCGTGTTATCCCGCCCGCCGAAGGCGCTTACCAGTACCCGCTGTTGATCAAGCGCCTGTTGATGTCCGGTACCCGTTACGAGAAGACCCGGGAGATCGTCTACCGCGACAAACTGCGCTACACCTACCCGACCCTGACCGAACGGGTTGCCCGCCTGGCCAACGTATTGACCGAGGCCGGGGTCAAGGCCGGTGACACCGTGGCGGTGATGGACTGGGACAGCCACCGTTACCTGGAGTGCATGTTCGCCATCCCGATGATCGGCGCGGTGATCCACACCATCAACGTGCGGCTGTCGCCGGAACAGATTCTCTACACCATGAACCACGCCGAGGACCGCTTCGTGCTGGTCAACAGCGAGTTCGTGGGGCTCTACCAGGCCATCGCCTCGCAGCTCACTACCGTCGACAAAACCTTGCTGCTCACCGACGGCGACGCGAAAACCGCCGAGCTGCCCCACCTGGTCGGCGAGTACGAAACCCTGCTGGCGGCCGCCAGCCCGAAGTACGATTTCCAGGATTTCGACGAAAATTCCGTCGCCACCACCTTCTATACCACCGGTACCACCGGTAACCCTAAAGGCGTGTACTTCACTCATCGCCAGTTGGTGCTGCACACGATTGGCGTGGCGACCATCATGGGCAGCGTCGACAGCGTGCGCCTGCTCGGCACCAACGACGTGTACATGCCGATCACGCCGATGTTCCACGTGCATGCCTGGGGCTTGCCGTATGTGGCGACCATGCTCGGTCTGAAACAGGTCTATCCCGGCCGCTACGACCCCGAATACCTGGTGGAGTTGTGGCGCAAGGAAAAGGTCACTTTCTCCCACTGCGTGCCGACCATCCTGCAGATGCTGCTCAACGCCAAGGCTGCCCAGGGGGTGGATTTTGCTGGCTGGAAAATCGTCATCGGCGGCAGTGCCCTCAACCGTTCGCTGTATGAAGCGTCCAAGGCACGCGGGATTCAACTGACCGCTGCGTACGGCATGTCCGAGACCGGCCCGCTGGTGTCCTGCGCCCACCTCAACGAAGAGCTGATGGCGGGCACCGAGGACGAGCGCACCACGTATCGCATCAAGGCCGGCGTACCCGGGCCGTTGGTGGAGGCGGCGATCATCGACGGCGACGGGAATTTCCTGCCGGCCGATGGCGAGTCCCAGGGCGAGTTGGTGCTGCGCGCGCCGTGGCTCTCGGAAGGCTATTTCAACGAGCCGCAGAAGGGTGCCGAGCTGTGGGCGGGTGGCTGGATGCACACGGGCGACGTGGCCACGCTGGATGCCTTCGGCGTGATCGATATCCGCGACCGCATCAAGGACGTGATCAAGACTGGCGGCGAGTGGATCTCTTCCCTGGCCCTCGAAGACCTGGTCAGCCGGCACCCGGCGGTACGCGAAGTAGCGGTGGTGGGCATCGCCGACCCGCAGTGGGGCGAGCGCCCGTTTGCGTTGCTGGTGGTGCGTGATGGCCATGTGATAGGGGCCCGTGAACTCAAGGAACACCTCAAGCCGTTCGTGGAACTGGGCCATTTGAGCAAGTGGGCGATTCCGAACCAGATCGCCGTTGTTACGGAAATTCCCAAGACCAGTGTCGGCAAACTCGACAAAAAACGTATCCGCATCGACATCATTGAATGGCAGGCGAACAACAGTACGTTCCTGTCCACCCTCTGAGCCGCTTGGCCGTGCCCAAAAGGCACGGCAATGCTCTATCTCGCGCCTTCACTTGTGATTTGCCAATTTTCAGCCATCCTTGCCGCGTCGGCCCTCGCCGACATGGCGAAAGGGTTGTGGCAGACGGGTTGGTGATGCAAATCACACTTTAGAGGGATCAAGCGCTACCCCCTGCTGGCTATAGTCCCTTCCAGAGTTTTTCACGGATGTTCCGCTTCGGGCCATGGGGGCCCGGTTGCCGAGCGGCATTGGAATCGTTGTATTCCGGCCGTTACACGCATCACAGAAAGAACTCACTGCCATAACAATAATGCACATGGAGTAGCGTCGATGACCTCAGTAAACCAGTTCTGGCGCCGGGCGAAGTTGCCCCTGGCCGTCAGTCTCGCCTCTACGCTCGCCGGGCCCGCATTCGGCGTCAGTTTCAATATCGGTGAAATCGAAGGGAGTTTTGACTCGTCTCTTTCCGTGGGGGCCAGTTGGTCGACAGCCAAGCCCAACCAGGATCTCATTGGTGCCAACAATGGCGGCAATGGTCTGTCCCAGACATCCGATGACGGCCACTTGAACTTCAAGCGTGGTGAGACGTTCTCGAAAATTTTCAAGGGTATCCATGATCTGGAGCTGAAATACGGCGATACCGGCGTATTTGTGCGTGGCAAGTACTGGTATGACTTCGAACTCAAGGATGAAAGCCGCGAGTTCAAGGACATCAGCGACAACAACCGTAAAGAGGGTGCGAAATCCTCGGGTGGACAGATTCTCGACGCGTTCATCTACCACAACTACGCGATTGCCGATCAACCTGGCAGCGTGCGGTTCGGTAAGCAGGTAGTGAGCTGGGGCGAAAGTACTTTTATCGGTGGCGGCATCAACTCCATCAACCCGATCGATGTGTCTGCATTCCGTCGTCCGGGGGCTGAGGTCAAGGAAGGTTTGATTCCGGTCAATATGTTCTATGTGTCGCAGACACTGACCGATAACCTTTCGGCGGAGGCGTTCTATCAGTTGGAGTGGGACCAGACGGTTACCGACAACTGCGGTACGTTTTTCTCGCAGCCGGACATCGTTTCCGATGGCTGCAAGGACAACCTGCGCGTGCTGAACAGCCGTCGTACGTTGCCGGCAGCACTCAACCCAGGGTTGGCAGCTGCAGGTGTGGACGTCAACAACGAGGGCGTGCTGGTTCGGCGCGGTCCAGACCGCGATGCCCGTGACAGCGGACAGTTCGGGGTCGCGTTCCATTACAACTTCGAGCCGCTGGACACAGAGTTCGGCGCCTACTTTATGAATTATCACAGCCGTGCGCCGATTTTCAGTGCCCAGGGCGCACCGCAATCGGCCTATACCGGCCCTACACCTGGGCTGCCGCCACAATTGCGGCCCTTGGTTGTCGCGGGTAATTCCAACTACTTCATCGAGTACCCGGAAGATATCCGTCTGTATGGCTTGAGCTTCTCTACCACGCTTCCTACAGGTACTGCCTGGAGTGGTGAGTTGAGCTACCGCCCTAACGCGCCCGTACAGTTGAACTCTACGGACATCCTGTTCGCCGGCGTTAAACCTATTGGTGGGCCGGTACTGGGCAATGCTTCGTTGCTCAACGGCAGCCCGGGGCAGGACTTGCATGGCTATCGCCGCAAAGAGATCAGCCAGTTCCAAACAACGTTTACTCACTTCTTCGACCAAGTCATGGGTGCCAGCCGCTTGACGCTGGTAGGTGAAGTTGGCGTTACCCATGTGGGCGGGCTGGAGAGCAAGTCAGACGTACGTTACGGTCGCGACCCTGTCTTCGGTCCGGGTTCGTTACCTAACAATGCCTGTGCGGCATTGAACCTCTCGACTGCCCAAGGCGCCGGCCTGGGTAATGCCAACGGGCTGAACACCAACTGCAACAATGATGGTTTCACCACAGCCACTTCGTGGGGCTATCGCGGTCGGGCTATCTGGGAATACCCGGAGGTCTTCGCGGGTGTGAACCTCAAACCGAACGTGGCATGGTCCCATGACGTCAAGGGCTACTCTCCTGGGCCGGGCGCCAACTTTGAAGAAGGCCGCAAAGCCGTGAGCCTTGGCCTGGACGCCGAATACCAGAACACCTACACCGCCAGCCTCAACTACACCAACTTCTTCGGTGGCGATTTCACTACGGTGAATGACCGCGATTTTGTTGCGCTCAGCCTCGGCGTGAACTTCTAAGCACACTGTATTTTCAGGAAGAACCAGAACATGAAAATAACTAAAAGTCTGTTGCACGTGGGTGTGCTTGGGCTGTCGATCCTGGCGAGCAACGTCATGGCGGCAGTCTCGGCGGATGAAGCGGCCAAGCTGGGTACGACCCTGACGCCGATGGGGGCCGAGATGGCCGGTAACGCGGCGGGTACCATTCCGAAATGGACACCATTGCCGACCAACGCCGGCGCTGTCGACGCGCGTGGTTTCCTGGCCAACCCTTACGCCAGCGAACAGCCGCAGTTCACCATCACCGCGGCGAACGTCGAGCAATACAAAGACAAGCTGGCGCCGGGCCAATACGCGATGTTCAAGCGTTATCCGGACACCTTCAAGATGCCGGTCTACCCGACTCATCGCGGCGCTACCGTGCCGGCTGATGTGTTCGCCGCCATCAAGAAGAACGCCACCACCACCAACCTGGTGTCCGGCGGCAACGGCCTGGAAAACTTCGAAACCGCGATTCCGTTCCCAATCCCGAAAAGCGGCGTGGAAGTCATCTGGAACCACATCACCCGCTATCGCGGCGGCAGCGTGACCCGCCTGGTGACCCAGGCCACGCCGCAAACCAACGGCTCGTTCAGCCTGGTGTACTTCAAAGACCAGTTCGTGTTCCGCGACAAGATGAAGGATTTCGATCCGAAGAATCCGGGCAACGTGTTGTTCTACTTCAAGCAGCAAGTGACCGCGCCGGCACGTCTGGCCGGTGGTGTACTGCTGGTGCACGAGACCCTGGACCAGGTGAAGGAGCCGCGCTCGGCGTGGGTCTACAACGCCGGCCAGCGCCGTGTGCGCCGGGCGCCGCAAGTGTCCTATGACGGCCCGGGTACCGCCGCCGACGGCCTGCGTACCTCCGACAACCTCGACATGTACAACGGTGCGCCGGATCGCTACGACTGGAAACTGGAAGGCAAGAAGGAAATCTACATCGCCTCCAACAGCTACAAGATCGACGATCCGAAACTCAAGTACGCCGACATCATCAAGGCCGGCCACATCAACCAGGACCTGGCACGCTACGAGCTGCGCCGCGTGTGGCACGTGGTTGCGACCCTGAAGGAAGGCCAGCGCCACATCTATGCCAAGCGTGACTTCTTCATCGACGAAGACACCTGGCAAGCCGCGGTCATCGACCACTACGACGGTCGTGGCCAACTGTGGCGTGTCGCCGAAGCGCATGCCGAGAACTACTACGACAAGCAAGTGCCGTGGTATGCCCTGGAAACCCTCTACGACCTGCAGTCCGGCCGCTACCTGGCCCTGGGCATGAAGAACGAAGAGAAGCAGGCCTATGACTTCGGCTTCACCGCCACCACCAGCGACTTCACCCCCGCGGCCCTGCGCCAGGATGGTGTTCGCTAAGCCCAAGCAATCCCTCGATAGGGAAGCCGGCCCCGTGTAGGAGCTGGCTTGCCAGCGATAGCATCCCCTCGGTGCAACTGACAGACCGAGGCGCCTGCATCGCCGGCAAGCCAGCTCCTGCTTTTTTGTGGTGAGATTTTTTGTCGCAGTTCTTTTCAGTCATTTGTTGCAAAGATCTACAAACCTGCCGCTTTTACCGCTAGTCTGCGGACATCTGCAATGCCGACAACAGCCTTCTACAAGAGCCCGGCGATGACTGATCTGTCCCGAATCCAAGGGCCTGCCAGCGCGGTAATCCCGACCCTGGAAGGTCGTTTCTACAGGCCACCGCTGCCTGACGGCTACGTGCTGCGACCGCGTTTGTGCGAACGCCTGGCTGCTGGGCTGGAAGGTCGCCTGCTCTTGGTCAGCGCGCCGGCGGGGTTCGGCAAGAGTTCGTTGGCGGTGGAGTTCTGCCAAAGCTTGCCTGCTCACTGGCAAAGCCTGTGGTTGGGCCTGAGCCTGCGCGACAATGACCCCGGGCGTTTCCTCGAGCGCCTGCTCGATGGCTTGCAGCAATTCTTCCCGCAACTTGGCGCCCAATCCCTGGGCCTGCTGAAGATGCGCCAGCGTCACCAACCTTTCGCCTTTGAAGAGTGGCTCGATGGCCTGCTCGATGAACTGACCGTACACCTGTCCAGCCGTGCACCGTTGTTGCTGGTGCTGGATGACTACCATCTGGCCCAGGGCCCGGTGCTCGACCGCTGCCTGCAATTTTTCCTCAATCATTTGCCTGATGGGCTGGTGGTGCTGGTCACCAGTCGCCAGCGGCCGGATTGGCATTTGGCGCGCCTGCGCCTGTCGCGGCACTTGCTCGAGTTGCATGAACAGGACTTGCGCCTGACCCATGCCGAATCCCTGGCCGTGCTGGACCACCACAGCAGTTCATTGCGCGGCGAGGCCCTCGACAACCTGATCCGCCGCAGCGAGGGCTGGGTTGCCGGCCTGCGGTTCTGGTTGCTGGCCGCGTCCGAAGCCGGCAGTGAAGGCGCCTTGCCGCAAAGCCTGCATGGCGGTGAAGGGCTGATTCGCGATTACCTGTTGGAGGAGGTGATCGACTGCCTGCCGGCCGAAGTGCAGGCCTTCCTGTTCGACACCGCCCCCCAGGAGCGCTTTTGCAGCGAGCTGTGCGACGCGGTGCGTGAAGCCCACGACAGCGCTGAAATCCTGCGGTACCTGCAATCCCACCAGGTGTTCCTGGTGCCACTGGATGAGCAGGGCCATTGGTTCCGGTATCACCACCTGTTCTCCGACCTGCTGCGCACCCGCCGTGCCAGCAGCAATGTGTTGCCTGCCGCCAGCCTGCACCTGCGTGCCTGCCGTTGGTTCAACGCCCAGGGCTTGATCGACGAGGCGGTAGAGCAGGCGCTGCGCGCCGGGCACCTGGACGTGGCCGCTAACCTGGTACAAAACCTGTCCGAGGAGCAGCTGCTGGCCGAGCAGAATGTCGGCATGCTGCTGCGCTGGAAAATGGACTTGCCCGACAGCCTGTTGATCAGTACGCCGCGCTTGATCGTGCTCTACAGCTGGGCCTTGGGCCTGGCCTGCCAGTTGGACGCGGCGGAAGAGTTGTCGAGCTACCTCAGTCGCTTCCTGCCGGCACCGTCGGCAACCGCGCAGAAATCGATGCTGGCCCAATGGCTGGCGCTGAGCGGGATCATCGCGCGTGGGCGGGGTGATCGCGAGCTGACCCAGCGTTATTGCAGCGAAGCCTTGGAAAGCCTGCCGCAACGCCGTTATGGCCAACGGCTGATGTGCCTGTCGACCCTTTCGAACCTGGCCATCGTCGACGCCGACCTGTGGCGCGCGCGCGGCTTGAATCGCGAGTCGCTGGAGCTGGCGCAGCGCGTCGGCAACCCGCTGTTCGAGGCGCTGGCGCATTACGACCGCGCGCGGGTACTGCAGGCGCGCGGTGAAATCCTGCGGTCTTTGGATGAAGTTCGCCAAGGCCTGCAGCGCCTGCACGGGCTGGCTCCACAGCGGCTTTATGCGGTGCGCGCGCGGTTATCGCTCTATGAAGGTTATCTGTTGCTGGTGCGGTTCGAGCCCGAGGCCGGCCTGGCTCGCCTGCGTGCCGGTCTCGCCGAGGCCCGTGCGTGCCGCGACATCAGTGTGCTGATCGGACATTGTGTGATCGCCAGTTTCGAAGGGCGCCGCGCGGATTTCCCCAAGGCCTTCGCCGAACTCGCCGAAGCCGAACGCCTGATGCACATCTGGGACGTGCCGCCGATCTACTACCTGGCGATGATTACCCTGATCAAATGCGAACTCTGGCTGGCCCAGGGCCGCACCGACCTGGCTGACGCCTGGCTGACGCGCCTGGGGCAAACCTACAACGGTGAACACGCCGCCGCGGCGCCGGAGTTTCATCCCCATTTGCCGCAACATATCGGGCTGCAACAGGCTGCATTGGATGCCACTCGCCATCAGCCCGAGGCGGCGCTGCAACGGCTTGAAGCGTTGGCGCAACAGGCCCACAACAGCGGGCGCCAGATGATTGCGCTGATGGCCCTGACCCAACAGGCGCAGTTGTTGCTCGAGAACGGCGACGAGGCCAAGGCTCGACCGATAGTGGCACAGGCGCTCGAGGCGGGCGCGGGCGGCGCGCTGCAACCGTTCCAGCGGCTGCTGGAAAACCACCCGGACTGGATGCGCGAGCAACTCGGCAAGGATCCCCACGGTTTGCTCAATCAGAGCCTCCTGGCCCGGTTGCCGGCGGTCATTGTGGTCGAGGCGTCACCCAACCACGAAACCTTGAGCGCCCGCGAGCTGGCGGTCCTGCAATTGATCGCCCAGGGCTGTTCGAACCAGGAAATCAGCAACCGATTGTTCATCTCCCTGCACACGGTCAAGACCCACGCGAGCCATATCAACAGCAAGCTCGGGGTAGAGCGGCGCACCCAGGCGGTGGCGCGGGCGCAGGAATTGCGGCTGATTGGGTAAAGAATCCAGCTTCCTGCCGTCCGAGCCTTTCAGGGTCAGCAAGCGTTCTGTAGTGAGTGAGCTTGCTCGCGTTCGGCTGCGCCGCCGCCCCGTTCTGTTTTAATAGTGCAATCAGAACATTACCTTGCACTTGCACCAGAGGCCCGCCCATGAACACCCCCAAGCCGACACTCATCCGCGAAACCTTTCCCGTCGGCCCGTTGCAGTGCAACTGCACCATCATCGGCGATCCCATCACTAAAAAGGCCATCGTGGTCGACCCGGGCGGCAATCACGAATTGATCCTGGCACGTCTCGATGCTCTGGGCCTGAAAGTGGTGAGCATCATCCACACTCACGCTCATCTCGATCACTTCCTGGCATCGGGCCAGTTGAAAGAGAAAACCGGCGCCACCCTGCATCTGCACAAGGAGGACCAATTCCTCTGGGACAACCTGGAAATGCAATGCCAGATGTTTGGTGTGCCCTACACCCCGGTGCCCGCGCCGGACCGCTGGCTGGCCGATGACGAAGAGCTGGCCTGCGGTTGCGGTGTGGCATTGCATACGCCGGGGCACACGCCGGGGTCGATGAGTTTCTGGTTTGCGGAGGCCAAGCTGCTGATTGCCGGCGACACGCTGTTTCGGCGCGGAGTCGGCCGCACGGACTTGTGGGGCGGCGACCAGGCGACGATCGTGCGTTCGATCAAGCAGCGGCTCTACACCCTCGACGAAGGTGCGACGGTGGTGACGGGGCATGGACCGGATACGCGCCTGGGGGATGAGATGCGCGAGAACCCGTTTGTGAGGGCGTGAAGGGCTAATCCCAAGGGCAGGGCTGACCTTTAGCGGGCAAACGTTGTAGCAAAAAACACAGGTCGCATTCAGGAACCGTCTGCTACGGTTTCTGTAGCGGCGATGGTGGCCAATGTTTTGTTACAGGCCCGCACGTGGTCGCGGAATTTTTACCGTCTGTCGTGTTCCAAACTCGGCACAGGTCCATTGCCAATGTCCTTTGCACCACAGAATGCAAAAGTAGGAGCTCCCCTCATGTTCACTTCGCGTCGTCTGCTTGTTGTCGCTACTGTCGTAGCCCTGTTATCCGGCTGCGCTTCACCTAATCCTTATGACGGCAGCAGCCAGGGACAGGCGAGTAATGAATCCGGCGGTATCAGCAAGACCGCCAAGTACGGTGGCCTGGGCGCCCTTGCAGGCGCATTGGCAGGTGCGGCCATCGACCATAACAACCGTGGCAAGGGCGCACTGATCGGTGGCGCCATCGCCGGTATCGGCGCTGCAGGCTACGGCTACTACGCCGACCAGCAGGAAAAGAAACTGCGCGAGAGCATGGCCAACACCGGGGTTGAAGTTCAGCGCCAGGGTGACCAGATCAAGCTGATCATGCCGGGCAACATCACCTTCGCCACCAACTCGGATGCGATCTCCAGCAGCTTTTACCAGCCGCTGAACAACCTGGCCAACTCGCTCAAGCAGTTCAACCAGAACACCATTCAGATCGTCGGCTACACCGACAGCACCGGCAGCCGCCAGCTGAACATGGATCTGTCCCAGCGTCGTGCGCAGAGCGTGGCCAACTACCTGACCTCGCAAGGCGTCAGCCCGACCAACCTGAGTGCCCGCGGTGCCGGCCCGGATAACCCGATTGCCAGCAACGCCGACGTCAACGGTCGTGCCCAGAACCGTCGCGTCGAAGTGAACCTCGGCCCGATCCCTGGCCAGCAATACGGTCAGCCAGGTGCCCAGCAACAAGCGCCGCAGCAGAACAACCAGTTCCAGGGCAACCCGTACTCGCAGTACCAGTAAACTTTCGCCAATAAAAAGGGCGCCGTGCAGTCAATGCACGGCGCCCTTTTTTGCGGCTGTCGGTTACATCAGTCGATGTACTCGAACACCTTCACGATTTTTTGCACGCCGGACACGCCTTGCACCAGGTTGGCTGCGCGAGTGGCTTCGGCCTGGGTCAGCAGGCCCATCAGGTAGACGATACCGTTGTCGGTGACGACCTTGATGCGCGAACCGGGGATCGCATTGTCGGTGAGCATCTGCGCCTTGATCTTGGTGGTCAGCAGGGCGTCATTGCTGATGGCCAGCAGGGTGATCGGTTCCATGACCTGCAATTCGTTGTGGACCTTCTTGACCCGCTGCACGGCCGACGCCGCTTGTTCGGCCTGGGCCTTGAGGTCGGCGCGCGGGGTCTGGCCGGCAAGCAGCACCACACCGTTGAAGCTGGTGACGACGATGCGCGAGGCGCCGTTGCCCAGGTCCGTGGCGGCCTTGGCGACGTTCACTTCGACCTTGGTTTCGATCAGCGAGTCATCAATCTTGCTGCCGAAGGTGCGGGTACCCTTGTCATCCTGAATGGGGGTGTCTCGTGTCGCGGTGATGGCCGTGCTGCAACCGCTGATGCCGAGGCACAGCGCAATAGCCAATAGGCTGAGACGTTTAACGGTCATTCTTCACTCCCGAACAGTTGGCTGTCGATCAGATCGCACAGGCAGTGGATCGCCAGCAGGTGGACTTCCTGAATACGTGCGGTGACATTGGCCGGGACGCGAATTTCCACGTCTTCAGGCAGCAACAGCGAGGCCATGCCGCCGCCATCGCGTCCGGTCAATGCTACGACAATCATTTCGCGATCATGTGCGGCCTGGATCGCTTGAATAATATTCGCCGAGTTGCCGCTGGTGGAAATCGCCAGCAGCACATCGCCCGGTTGGCCCAGGGCGCGGATCTGCTTGGAGAAGATTTCGTTGTAGCTGTAGTCGTTGGCGATCGAGGTGATCGTCGACGAGTCGGTCGTCAGGGCGATGGCCGGCAGGCTCGGGCGTTCACGCTCGAAGCGGTTGAGCAGTTCGGACGAGAAATGCTGGGCATCGCCGGCTGAACCGCCATTGCCGCACGAAAGCATTTTGCCCTCGTTGAGCAAGGCGTTGACCATGACCTGACTGGCTTGCTCGATGTGCGGTGCAAGTACTTCCATCGCCTGTTGCTTGGTGTCGATGCTGGCCTGGAAAAGCTGGCGAATTCGGGATTGCATGTCCATCTGTGTGACCTTAAGTAGCGCGGCTGTTTGGCACAGGAATGTGCAGCCCGCAAAGCAAAGAGCAAAAGTGTGTGGTGAAGATGTCCGGTGAATCAGCTGTCGAAGGCACTCTTGAGCCATCTCAGATCAGCAGAACCCGACGGTGTGCTTTCTATGGCAACCACATCGAAACGGCAGGGGGAATCGGCCCAGCGATGCTCTTTCTGCAGGAAAAACTGCGCGGCGAGTATCAGCTTCTGACGCTTGCGCCCGTCAATACTGGCGAGCGCGCCACCCCATTGTGCGTGTTTTCTGTAGCGGACTTCGACGAATACTACTGTATCGCCGTCAAGCATGACCAGATCAAGCTCGCCGCGTTTACATAACCAGTTCTGCGCCAGAAGGCGCAGACCCTGTTGTTGCAGATGTTTCAGAGCTTGAAGTTCGGCATCCTTGCCGCTTTGCGCGCGGGACCGCTCGGGCATCAGCGCGGGGTGTCCGGCAGGCGTTGGATATCGCCACCGACGAACTTGGCCCACGGCATCTGGCGGTCAACGCGCTGGTTGGCGTTGATGCCCAGGCTGCCCGAAAGGCCGTCAACGCGGGTATCCGGGAGCGCCTTGAGCTGGCCCAGGCGCGGCGCCAGGCGGTAGGCATCGACACCCATCGCATACAGGCGGCCGAGGCTGCCATTGGCTTGTGGCCATTGCGCGGCAACCTGGTTGCGCAGTGGGTCGGTGGTGTTCAGCAGCCAAGGGGTTTCGCAGAACATCACGTTGGTCATGTCCAGGTACTGGTTCTTGTCACCGCTGGCGCTGAACACGTGGGAGGTCGCGTACACCGGCACGTCACCGGCATATTGGAAGTTCAGGGTCGGCTTGATCTGCTGGGCCAGTTGCGGGGTCACCGCCAGGAAGATGAACTCAATGTCCTGGCGACGCGACGGCTGTGCCGCTACGTCGGTGCCCACAGTGCTTTGCAGGCTCTTGGCGCGGCCTTCGCTTTTACGCAGCTGGAACAAGTCGGCAATTTGCTGGGCGAGGGCAACAGGCTGGTCGACATACTCGACACCGACGACGGTGCCGCCGTTGGCTTCCCAATCCTGGCGGAAGGCCTTGTAGACACGCTCGCCCCATTCGCCACGCGGCACCATGGCGGCAGCGCGATGCAGGCCGTCGGCGCGGGCGCGGCGCGACACTTCGCGAGCTTCGTCTTCAGCCGCGAGGCCGAACTGGAACAGTTGCGCCGGGCTCTGATCGGTCTCGCTGTAGTTCAGCGCCAGGGTAGTGATCGGCAATTGCGGGCGTGCGCTCAGCTGTTTGACCAGTGGCTTCTCCAGCGGGCCGACCACCAGTTGCACGCCGGCAGCCTGGGCCTTGGCGTAGAAGTCGTCGAGGGAAGTGAGGCGCGAGCTGTCATAGAACTCGATAACCGGCGGCTTCTGCCCGGCTTGTTCAGCCTGGTAGTGCGCGGCCATGAAACCTTCACGCAGCGCCTTGCCGACACCGGCCAGCGGGCCGTCCTGTGGCAGCAGCAGGGCGATCTTGTTCAAGGGCTGGCTGGCCAGCTCCTTGAGCTTGGTCAGCGGCGTCGGCAGCTGCACGGCCGCGGGGTGGCCCGGGTTCTGCGCGCGCCAGGTGTCGATTGCCGCTTGCTGCTGTTCCAGCGTGCCGGCGCCCTTGACCGACTGGGCCAGGGTGATCCAGCCGTCGAGCACCGGGTTGCCGCTGGCTTGCAGCTGTTCGGCCGGCAGGGCGGCGATCAACGTCCAGATGGCTTCGTGGTTGCTGCGGGCGGCATCGCCGGTCAGCAGCGGGGCCATGGCCACGCGTTCGCGGGCGGCGGCCAACGTCTGGCCATCGGCTTCATACGCGCGGGCATGCACGCTGCCGGTGCGGATCTGCTGTTCGGCCGGCAGGTCCTTCAGGCTTTGCAGGCTCGGATGGTTCAGGGCCGTCAACGCAGCCTTGGGCTGGTTGCGAGCCATCGCCAGCTCAGCGGCCAGGGTGCTGGCAAAGACTTGCGCCGCTGGCTTGAGGACGTCCAGTGGCACCTGCGCAAGGATCTGCGCCGAGCGGCCAGGATTGTTCTGCTTATAGGCCATGTCAGCCGCACTCAGGCGCAGCAATGCGGCCTTTTCTGGCGTCTTGGCGGTAGTGGCCTGTTCGAGCAGTTGCTCGATACTGGCGTCCGGGGTCCGTGGAAGGTCGCCAAGGCTGGACGAGGGCGAGCTGGCGCAAGCGGCCAGCAAGGCAGCGAGGCAGAGGGCGGAGAGCAGCCGCAGGCAAGCGATCATGTAAGTGTTCCTGATACCGATCAAATTAGCGTGGAATTGTACCCAAGCACTGGCCCAGGCGCGATGTTACTGGCGTGAAACCGTCGATTTAGGTGGTGCAAATGTTGCTGTCGGGCGTCGACGGCTGAAAAGGCATCGGCCTTGATGGCATTTTTTCAAAGCGCCTACGCGCTACAATATGGCTTTTGCCAACCATCGAGGTGTGCGTTTTGACTGCTCCAGGTCCTTTGAATTCCACTGCAGGCTCGCTTTTTGTCGTGGCGACGCCCATTGGCAACCTGGACGACATCAGTGCCCGGGCGCTGAAAGTGTTGCGCGAGGTTAAATTGATCGCGGCCGAAGACACGCGGCACTCCCAGCGCTTGATGCAGCATTTTGGTATCAGCACGCCATTGGCCGCCTGCCACGAGCACAACGAGCGCGAGGAAGGCAGCCGTTTTATCGTGCGTTTGCTGGCCGGCGACGATGTGGCGCTGATCTCCGATGCGGGCACACCGCTGATTTCCGACCCGGGCTATCACTTGGTCCGCCAGGCGCGGGCCGCTGGTATCAATGTAGTGCCTGTTCCGGGAGCGTGCGCGCTGATCGCTGCATTATCCGCGGCGGGGTTGCCGTCGGACCGCTTTATTTTCGAGGGTTTCCTGCCCGCCAAGGCGGTGGGGCGGCGTGCGCGTCTTCAGGCCTTGAAGGAAGAGCCGCGTACCCTGATCTTCTACGAAGCCCCTCATCGGATTCTCGAATGCCTGCAGGACATGGAGCTGGTGTTCGGCGGCGAGCGCCTGGCGCTGCTTGCCCGTGAGCTGACCAAGACCTTCGAAACCCTCAAGGGGCTGCCGCTTGAAGAGCTGCGCGCCTTTGTCGAGGGTGACAGTAACCAGCAGCGCGGCGAGTGCGTGGTGTTGGTGGCAGGCTGGACTGCGCCGGAAGCGGACGACGCCGTGGGCAGTGAGGCGATGCGCATCCTCGATTTGTTGCTCAAGGAAATGCCACTCAAGCGCGCGGCAGCCCTGGCGGCGGAAATTACCGGGGTGCGCAAGAACCTGTTGTATCAAGTTGCGCTGGATAAACAGAAAACCGAATAGTTCCGCAGCTAATCCTGTATTCCGTCTGAACGTGATGGCAATGCTGCACTTTAATACTTGTCCTCAAGCCGCCGTGCCGTTAACCTGCGCGGCGGAGAGTCGATTGGACAGTCGCTGCCCTCTATGAAAATTAGGGGGGGGAGGAAAGTCCGGGCTCCATAGGGCGAAGTGCCAGGTAATGCCTGGGAGGCGTGAGCCTACGGAAAGTGCCACAGAAAATAACCGCCTAAGCACTTCGGTGCCGGTAAGGGTGAAAAGGTGCGGTAAGAGCGCACCGCACGTCTGGCAACAGTTCGTGGCTAGGTAAACCCCACTTGGAGCAAGACCAAATAGGGTCCCAAGGCGTGGCCCGCGCTGGGACCGGGTAGGTTGCTAAAGATGTCCAGTGATGGCCATCGTAGACGAATGACTGTTCAAGACAGAACCCGGCTTACAGATCGACTCTCCACCTTTTTCCTTTTGTCCGAATCTCGGGCAGAAACCCGGTAATAACGCAAGAATCCCTCCCTGCCGAATCATTGGCAGATGCATCTTCGTAATACCAAAAAAATCTTACTCTTAATAAATCACTTTAACTTTAAGCCATAGCTCTTTGAGCTAACTGCGCTTGCTGGGCCCAAAACATCGCCGAACTCTGGTTTCTCCTCCTTTTACGCTCCTAAATCTCCGTTCTGTAAGGCTTTTCCTTGAATCCGCGCCTTGACGGTGTGGTAGGCGCATTCCTATAGTGTGCGCAAGTGGCGGAAAGTGGCACAAAGTGGGTTTTTTGAACGTAAAACGCTAAAATTTGGAGAAACGCATCTGTGTTTCGCGGAGCTAACGCTATCAGTCTCGATGCAAAAGGCCGTCTCGCCATGCCGAGCCGGTATCGTGACGAGCTCATTTCGCGAAGTTCCGGACAGTTAATCATCACCATCGATGCCGTTGACCCTTGTTTGTGCGTTTACCCCCTCGATGAGTGGGAGTTGATTGAAACCAAGTTGCGCGCCCTGCCTTCATTGCGTGAAGAAAACCGCCGTCTGCAGCGATTGCTGATTGGTAATGCCGTCGACCTCGAACTCGATGGAAGTGGTCGTTTCCTGGTGCCCCCGCGTTTGCGCGAGTACGCCAAGCTCGATAAGCGCGCAATGCTGGTCGGCCAACTGAACAAGTTCCAATTGTGGGACGAAGATGCCTGGGATGCTGTTTCTGCAGCTGACCTGGCTGCTATTCAACAACCGGGCGCGATGCCTGATGAACTGCGTGATTTGATCCTGTGACTATTGATAGCGGCTTTAACCACATCACCGTACTGCTTGACGAAGCCGTTGAGGCTCTCGCCGTACGCGCGGATGGCTGCTATCTGGATGGCACCTTCGGCAGGGGCGGGCATAGCCGCTTGATACTCAGCCAGCTCGGATCCGACGGTAAGCTCCTCGGGTTCGACAAAGACCCTCAAGCGATTGCCACCGGGCAAGCGCTAGCGGCCGAAGACGGCCGCTTTGTCGTTGTGCAGCGCAGCTTTGCCGAGCTGGGTGCCGAAGTGGCCGAGCGCGGCATGGCGGGCAAGGTGGCCGGGGTTTTGCTCGACCTGGGCGTGTCCTCGCCACAGCTTGACGACCCGGAGCGCGGTTTCAGTTTCATGAACGACGGTCCGCTCGACATGCGCATGGACCCCACCCGGGGTGTCAGTGCCGCACAGTTCATCGCCACCGCACCGATGGAAGAAATCGCCCGTGTCTTCAAGGAATATGGTGAAGAACGCTTCGCCGGTCGCATGGCGCGTGCCGTGGTCGAGCGCCGCGAAATCCAGCCGTTCGAGCGCACTGCCGATCTGGCCGAGGTGCTGAAAGTCGCCAACCCCGCGTGGGAAAAGGGCAAGAACCCGGCAACTCGCGCGTTCCAGGGCCTGCGCATTCACGTCAACAACGAATTGGGCGACCTGGAGGCTGGCCTCGAGGCGGCCCTCGAGGCGCTGGAAGTGGGCGGTCGCCTGGTGGTGATCAGCTTCCACTCCCTGGAAGACCGCATCGTCAAACTGTTCATGCGTCGCCTGGTCAAGGGCGAGTCCGATAGCCTGCCGCGCAACCTGCCGGTACGTTTCGAAGCCTTTGTGCCGAAAATCAAAATCCATGGCAAAGCGCAGTTCGCTTCCGAAGCCGAACTCAAGGCCAACCCGCGTGCCCGCAGTGCCGTCATGCGTGTTGCGGAGAAGTTGCGGTGAGCAAGCTTTTCGCCAAGCCCCTCCCGGGCGGCAGCTTCTTTATGTTGCTGCTGTTTGTCGGTGTGCTGGTGTCCGCGATTGCGGTGTCTTACAGCGCCCACTGGAACCGCCAGTTGCTCAACACCCTCTACGGGGAGTTGAGCGTGCGCGATAAGGCCCAGGCGGAATGGGGTCGGTTGATCCTGGAACAAAGCACCTGGACCGCCCACAGCCGTATCGAAGTGCTGGCCACCGAACAGCTGAAGATGCACATCCCGGGCGCGGCCGAAGTTCGGATGGTGGCGCCATGATGAAACTCGAAGGCGCACTCTACCCTTGGCGCTTCCGCCTGGTGCTCGGCTTGCTGGCACTGATGGTGGGCGCGATCGCCTGGCGGATCATCGACCTGCAAGTAGTCGACCGCGACTTCCTGATCGGCCAGGGCGATGCCCGCAGCCTGCGTCATATTCCTATTCCTGCACACCGCGGCCTGATCACCGACCGTAACGGCGAGCCCCTGGCCGTGAGTACGCCGGTGACGACCCTGTGGGCCAACGCCAAAGAGCTGCAGGTGGCCAAGGACCGCTGGCCGGCACTCGCCGCCGCCCTCGGCCAGGACCCGAAAGCCTTGGCTGAACGCCTGGAAGCCCAGGCCAACAAAGAATTCATCTACCTGGTTCGCGGCCTGACTCCCGAGCAGGGCCAACAGGTGCTCGACCTTAAAGTCCCCGGTGTGTATGGCATCGAGGAATTCCGTCGTTTCTACCCGGCCGGTGAAACCACCGCGCATATGGTGGGCTTCACCGATATCGATGACCACGGCCGCGAAGGCGTGGAACTGGCCTACGATGAATGGCTGGCCGGGGTTCCCGGCAAACGACAAGTCATCAAGGATCGGCGCGGCAGACTGATCAAGGATGTTCAGGTCACCAAAAACGCCAAGGCCGGTAAGCCCTTGGCGTTGTCCATTGACCTGCGCCTGCAATACCTGGCCAACCGCGAGCTGCGTAACGCGATCATCGAGAACGGCGCCAAGGCCGGCAGCCTGGTGATCATGGACGTGAAGACCGGCGAGATCCTGGCCATGGTCAACCAGCCGACCTACAACCCGAACAACCGTCGCAACCTGCAACCGGCGATGATGCGTAACCGCGCCATGATCGACGTGTTCGAGCCGGGTTCGACCATGAAAGCCATCTCCATGAGTGCTGCCCTGGAAACCGGGCGCTGGAAACCCAGCGACAAGGTCGAGGTGTATCCGGGTACCTTGCAGTTGGGCAAATACACCATTCGTGACGTATCCCGTACCGAAGGTCCGGTGCTGGATTTGACAGGTATCCTGATCAACTCCAGTAACGTGGGCATGAGTAAGGTCGCCTTCGATATCGGCGGCGAGACCATCTACCACCTGGCACAGAAAATCGGTCTCGGCCAGCCTACCGGCCTGGACTTCCCAGGCGAGCGTGTCGGCAACCTGCCCAACTACCGCGACTGGAAAAAGGCCGAGACGGCCACGCTTTCCTATGGCTACGGCCTGTCGGTGACGGCGATTCAATTGGCGCACGCTTTCTCTGTATTGGCCAACAACGGCCGCATGGTTCCGTTGAGCCTGATCCATGTCGACGAGGCTCCGAAAGCCACCCAGGTGATCCCGGAAAACGTCGCCAAGACCATGCAAGGCATGCTGCAACAAGTGATCGAAGCACCCCGCGGCGTGTTCCGTGCCCAGGTGCCGGCGTATCACGTGGCCGGCAAGTCGGGTACTGCGCGTAAGACCTCGGTGGGCACCAAGGGCTACGCCGAAAACTCCTACCGTTCGTTGTTCGCAGGCTTCGGCCCGATGAGCGATCCACGCTACGCCATCGTCGTGGTCATCGATGAACCGAGCAAAGCCGGTTACTTCGGTGGCCTGGTCTCGGCACCGGTGTTCAGCAAAGTGATGTCCGGCACCCTGCGCCTGATGAACATCACGCCGGACAATCTGCCGCCGACCCAACAAGCGAACGCCGGACCACCGGCCGCTGCTGCAAAAGCCAATGGAGGGCGCGGCTGATGTCTCTTAGCCTGAACAAGATTTTTGCCCATGCCGGTCGCGATCTGTTGATCCGCGAGCTGAGCCTGGACAGCCGTAATGTGCGCGCCGGTGACCTGTTCCTGGCGGTGCCTGGCGGCAAGTACGATGGTCGTGCGCATATCACCGATGCCCTGCAGCGCGGTGCGGCTGCCGTGGCCTATGAAGTCGAAGGCGCCACCGTGCTGCCGATCACTGACGTGCCGTTGATTCCGGTCAAAGGCCTGGCTGCGCAGCTGTCGGACATTGCAGGGCGCTTTTATGGTGACCCGAGCCGTCACTTGAACCTGGTCGGCGTGACCGGCACCAATGGCAAGACCAGCGTGACCCAGCTTGTCGCGCAAGCGCTGGACCTGTTGGGCCAGCATTGCGGCATCGTCGGCACGCTGGGCACCGGTTTCTACGGCGCGCTGCAAAGCGGCCTGCACACCACGCCGAACCCGATTGCCGTGCAAGCGACCCTGGCCGACCTGAAGAAGGCCGGTGCCAAGGCGGTTGCCATGGAGGTTTCGTCCCATGGGCTGCACCAGGGGCGTGTTGCCGCGTTGGCCTTCGATGTGGCGGTGATGACCAACCTGTCCCGCGATCACTTGGACTACCACGGCACCATGCAAGCCTACGCCGCCGAGAAGGCCAAGCTGTTTGCCTGGAATGACCTTAAGTGCCGGGTAGTGAACCTGGACGACGAATTCGGTCGGCAGCTGGCGGCTGAAGACCGTGAGTCGCGCCTGATCAGCTACAGCCTGGAAGATGCCAGCGCCTACCTGTATTGCCGCGACGCCCAGTTCAATGACGAAGGCGTGCGCGCCACGCTGGTGACGCCACAAGGCGAACACCATCTGCGCAGCAGCCTGCTCGGTCGGTTCAACTTGAGTAACGTCCTCGCCGCCGTCGGCGCGTTGCTCGGCCTGGATTACGCGCTGGACGAAATCCTGCGCGTGCTGCCGAAGCTGGAAGGTCCGGTCGGCCGCATGCAGCGCCTGGGTGGGGGCAAGCAGCCGTTGGTGGTGGTCGACTACGCGCACACGCCGGATGCCCTGGAAAAAGTCCTGGTGGCCCTCCGTCCGCACGCCAAGGGCAAATTGCTCTGCCTGTTCGGCTGTGGCGGTGATCGCGATCGCGGCAAGCGTCCGTTGATGGCCGAGATCGTCGAGCGCCTGGCCGATGGCGTGCTGGTCACCGACGACAACCCGCGCAGCGAAGACCCGCGCCAGATTTTCGACGATATCCGCGTTGGTTTCAAAGATCCGTCCAAGGCCGCCTTCGTTGCCGGTCGCGGTGCAGCCATTGCCCAATTGATCGCCAGCGCCAGTGCTGATGACGTGGTGGTGCTGGCCGGTAAAGGTCACGAGGACTACCAGGAAATCAACGGCGAACGCCATGCCTTCTCCGATCTGGTCGAGGCTGATCACGCCTTGACGGCCTGGGAGGTCGCCCATGCTTAAGGCGATGAAATTCAGCGAACTGACCCAGGCCTTGTCGGCCCGTGTACTGTCGAGCGATTGCAGCTTCGACGGCGTCAGTATCGACAGCCGCAACATCAAGCCGGGGCAACTGTTTGTCGCCTTGGCCGGCCCGCGATTCGACGGCCACGACTACCTGAATGACGTCGCCGCCAAAGGCGCCGTGGGTGCCTTGGTGCAGCGCGAAGTGGCGGACTCGACACTCCCGCAATTGCTGGTTGCCGATACGCGCCTGGCCTTGGGTCAATTGGGCGCACTGAACCGTGCCGCATTCACCCAGCCTGTGGCGGCCGTCACCGGCTCCAGCGGCAAGACCACGGTCAAGGAGCTGCTCGCCGGCATCCTGCGCACGCGCGGACCGGTGCTCGCCACCCGTGGCAACCTCAACAATGATTTTGGCGCACCGCTGACCCTGCTCGAACTGGCCCCGGACCACACTGCGGCGGTGATCGAGCTGGGCGCATCGCGCGTCGGCGAAATCGCCTACACCGTGGCGCTGACCAAGCCCCACGTGGCAATCATCAGCAACGCCGGTACCGCCCATGTCGGCGAGTTCGGCGGCCCGGAAAAAATCGTCGAAGCCAAGGGTGAAATCCTCGAAGGCCTCGATGCCTCCGGGACGGCGGTATTGAACCTGGACGACAAGGCCTTCGACACCTGGCGTGTACGCGCCGCCGGTCGCAAGGTCCTGACGTTTTCCGTGCTCAACGCCGCGGCTGATTTCCACGCCTCCAACATCAGCGTCGATGCCCGTGGTTGCCCGTCCTTCACCTTGCATACCCCGCAAGGCAGCGAGCATGTGCAACTGAATCTGCTCGGCAACCATAACGTCGCCAACGCCTTGGCGGCTGCCGCTGCAGCATCCGCCCTGGGCGTGTCGCTGTTCGGTATCGCCACCGGGCTGGGTGCCGTGCAGCCGGTCAAGGGCCGCACTGTCGCGCAGCTGGCAACCAATGGCATGCGCGTGATTGATGACACCTACAACGCCAATCCGTCCTCCATCAATGCCGCTGTCGACCTGCTCAAAGGCTTTGCCGGGCGCAAGGTGCTGGTGCTGGGCGATATCGGTGAGCTGGGCGACTGGGCGGAGCAAGGCCATCGCGAAGTCGGCGCTTATGCCGCCGGCAAAGTCGACGCCCTCTACGCCGTGGGGCCAAACATGGCACACGCCGTCAATGCCTTCGGGCCCGGTGCGCGGCATTTCGCGACCCAGGCCGAGTTGATCCAGGCGCTGGGTGCCGCTGAACAAGACAAACACACAACCATTTTGATCAAGGGATCGCGCAGCGCGGTGATGGAAAACGTCGTCGCGGCCTTGTGTGGCTCAAGTACGGAGAAACATTAATGCTGCTGCTGCTGGCTGAGTATCTGCAACAGTTCCACAAAGGCTTCGCGGTCTTTCAGTACCTGACCCTGCGCGGGATCCTGGGTGTGCTGACTGCGCTGTCTTTGTCGCTGTTTCTGGGGCCGTGGATGATCCGCACCCTGCAGAACCTGCAAATTGGTCAATCGGTTCGCAATGACGGCCCGCAGTCGCACCTGTCCAAATCCGGCACCCCGACCATGGGCGGCGCGTTGATCCTGTCGTCCATCGGTATCAGCACCTTGCTGTGGGCCGACCTGCACAACCGCTACGTGTGGGTAGTGCTGCTGGTGACCTTGCTGTTCGGCGCCATCGGCTGGGTGGACGACTACCGCAAAGTCATCGAGAAAAACTCCAAGGGGCTGCCTAGCCGCTGGAAGTATTTCTGGCAGTCGGTGTTCGGTCTTGCCGCAGCGATCTTCCTCTACACCACGGCGCCAAGCGCAGTCGAAACCACCTTGATCATCCCGATGCTCAAGGACGCCAGCATTCCACTGGGCATCGGCTTCGTGGTGCTGACCTATTTCGTGATCGTCGGCTCCAGCAACGCGGTCAACCTCACCGACGGCCTCGACGGCCTGGCGATCATGCCAACGGTGATGGTCGGCGGTGCACTTGGCATCTTCTGCTACCTGTCGGGCAACGTGAAATTCGCCGAATACCTGCTGATCCCGTACGTACCGGGGGCGGGTGAGCTGATCGTGTTCTGCGGCGCACTGATCGGTGCGGGCCTGGGGTTCCTGTGGTTCAACACCTACCCCGCACAAGTCTTCATGGGCGACGTCGGCGCACTGGCGCTGGGCGCGGCCCTGGGCACCATCGCGGTGATCGTTCGCCAGGAAATCGTGTTGTTCATCATGGGCGGTGTGTTCGTGATGGAAACCCTGTCGGTGGTCATCCAGGTGGCCTCCTTCAAATTGACCGGGCGCCGCGTGTTCCGCATGGCGCCGATTCACCACCACTTTGAACTCAAGGGCTGGCCCGAGCCACGCGTGATTGTCCGCTTCTGGATCATCACCGTGATTCTGGTACTGGTCGGCCTTGCCACCCTGAAACTGAGGTAGAAACGAGTGTCCCTGATCGCTTCAGACCACTTCCGCATCGTTGTCGGCCTCGGCAAGAGCGGCATGTCCCTGGTTCGCTTCCTGGCGAACCGGGGCACGTCGTTTGCCGTGGCCGATACGCGGGAAAATCCACCGGAGCTGGTCACGCTGCGCCGTGACTACCCGCACGTGGAAGTGCGTTGTGGCGAGCTGGATGTCGAGTTTCTGTGCCGCGCCGATGAGCTCTACGTGAGTCCTGGCCTGGCCCTGGCGACACCGGCCCTGCAAGCCGCAGCGGCGCGTGGCGTGAAGCTGTCCGGCGACATCGACCTGTTCGCGCGTAACGCGAAGGCGCCGATCGTGGCCATCAGCGGTTCCAACGCCAAGAGCACCGTGACCACCCTGGTCGGCGAGATGGCGGCTGCGGCCGGCAAGCGCGTCGCCGTCGGTGGCAACCTCGGCACCCCGGCACTCGATTTGCTCAGCGACGACGTCGAGCTGTACGTGATGGAACTGTCGAGCTTCCAGCTGGAAACCACCCACGACCTCGGCGCCGAAGTGGCCACCGTGCTGAATGTGAGTGAAGACCACATGGACCGCTACAGCGGGCTGCCGGCCTATCACCTGGCCAAGCACCGGATCTTCCGTGGCGCCCGGCAAGTGGTGGTCAATCGCCAGGATGCCCTGAGCCGTCCGCTGATGGGCGAGGGCCTGCCCTGCTGGACCTTCGGCCTGAGCAAACCTGATTTCAAGGCATTCGGCATTCGTGAAGAGAACGGCGAGAAATACCTGGCCTTCGAATTCCAGAACCTGATGCCGGTGCGCGAGCTGAAAATCCGTGGCGCGCATAACCAGTCCAACGCCCTCGCGGCATTGGCGCTCGGGCATGCCGTCGGCTTGCCATTCGACGCGATGCTGGCGAGCCTGCGCAGCTTTGGCGGCCTCGAGCATCGCTGCCAATGGGTACGCGATCTGGATGGCGTCAGCTACTACAACGATTCCAAGGCCACCAACGTCGGTGCGGCCCTGGCAGCCATCGAAGGCCTCGGCGCCGATATCGAAGGCAAGCTGGTGCTGATTGCCGGTGGCGACGGCAAGGGCGCCGACTTCAAGGACCTCAAAGGCCCGGTGGCCGAGCATTGCCGCGCCGTGGTGCTGATGGGCCGCGATGCCGACCTGATCGCCGCCGCCCTGGGCGATGCCGTGCCGCAAGTGCGCGCGACCTCGCTGGACGACGCCATCGCCCACTGCAAGGCCCTGGCCCAGCCGGGTGACGCCGTGTTGCTGTCGCCGGCGTGCGCCAGTTTCGACATGTTCAAGAACTACGAAGAGCGCGGCCTGCTGTTCGCTCGCGCCGTGGAGGCCTTGGCATGAATTTGCGCAATATCATCAAGCCCTATCCGTCGCCGATCATTACCGGGCGCGGTATCGACCTGGATTTCCCGATGCTTGCCGGTTGCCTGGCGCTGCTCGGCCTGGGCCTGGTGATGATCACTTCGGCGTCTTCCGAAGTGGCTGCCGTGCAGTCGGGCAACACCCTGTACATGATGATTCGTCACCTGGTGTACCTGGTGATCGGCCTCGGCGCGTGCATCGTGACCATGATGATCCCCATCGCCACCTGGCAACGCCTGGGCTGGCTGATGCTGATCGGGGCGTTCGGCTTGCTGATCATGGTGATCCTGCCAGGCATCGGTCGCGAGGTGAACGGTTCGATGCGCTGGATCGGCTTCGGCGCCTTCAACGTGCAACCCTCGGAAATCGCCAAGGTGTTCGTGGTGATCTACCTCGCCGGCTACCTGGTACGGCGCCAGAAAGAAGTGCGCGAAAGCTGGATGGGCTTCTTCAAGCCGTTCATCGTGCTGCTGCCAATGGCCGGCCTGTTGCTGATGGAACCCGACTTCGGGGCCACCGTGGTGATGATGGGCGCGGCGGCGGCGATGCTGTTCCTCGGCGGCGTGGGCCTGTTCCGCTTCACCCTGATGGTGCTGCTGGCCGTGGCTGCCGTGACCATCCTGGTGCAGGCGCAACCCTACCGGATGGCGCGCCTGATTACCTTTACCGACCCGTGGTCCGATCAATTCGGCTCCGGCTACCAGCTGACCCAGGCGCTGATCGCCTTCGGTCGCGGCGAGTGGCTGGGCGTGGGCCTGGGCAACAGCGTGCAGAAGCAGTTCTACCTGCCGGAAGCGCACACCGACTTCGTGTTCTCGGTACTCGCCGAAGAGCTCGGCGTGGTTGGCTCGCTGTGCACCGTCGCGCTGTTCGTGTTCGTGTGTGTACGCGGCATGTACATCGGCTTGTGGGCCGAGAAGGCCAAACAGTATTTCGCCGCTTATGTGGCGTACGGCTTGTCGTTCCTGTGGATCGGCCAGTTCCTGATCAACATCGGCGTGAACGTCGGCCTGCTGCCGACCAAGGGCCTGACCTTGCCGTTCCTCAGTTACGGCGGCAGTTCGTTGGTGATTTGCTGCGCGTGCCTGGGCCTGTTGCTGCGCATCGAGTGGGAGAGTCGAACCCACCTGGGCAGCGAAGAGATGGAATTCAGCGAAAGCGATTTTGCCGAGGAGCCATCCCATGGGCGCTAACGTGCTGATCATGGCGGGCGGCACCGGGGGCCATGTGTTCCCGGCCCTGGCCTGCGCGCGGGAGTTCCAGAACCGTGGCTACACCGTGCACTGGCTGGGAACACCACGCGGCATCGAAAACGAACTGGTACCGAATGCCGGCTTGCCGCTGCACTTGATCAACGTCACCGGGCTGCGTGGCAAGGGCAAGCTGTCCCTGCTCAAGGCGCCGTTCGTGTTGCTCAAGGCGGTGTGGCAGGCGCGCAAGGTTATTCGCGAATTGAAGCCGGTGTGTGTGCTCGGTTTCGGTGGTTATGTGACCGGTCCTGGTGGTGTCGCGGCGAAGCTCGCCGGTGTGCCGGTGATCGTGCATGAACAGAACGCCGTCGCCGGTACCGCCAACCGTTTGCTGGTGCCCCTGGCGGCGCGGGTCTGCGAGGCATTCCCCGACACCTTCAGCGCCGCGGACAAGCGCCGCACTACCGGCAACCCGGTGCGCACCGAATTGTTCATGGATATCGCCCGCGAGCCCCTGGCCGGGCGCAAGGCGCACCTGCTGATCCTGGGCGGAAGCCTGGGGGCCGAGCCGCTGAACAAATTACTGCCCGAAGCACTTGCGCAACTGCCTGTGGACCTGCGCCCGGAGATCTTCCACCAGGCCGGCAAGAACCACGATGAAGTCACCGCCACGCGCTATCGCGAGGCCGGTGTCGAGGCGAATGTGCAGCCCTTCATCAAAGACATGGCCCATGCCTATGGCTGGGCCGACCTGGTGGTCTGTCGCGCTGGTGCGCTGACCGTCAGTGAACTGGCCGCCGCCGGTCTGCCGTCCTTGCTGGTGCCTTTGCCCCATGCAATCGACGATCACCAGACCCGCAACGCCGAATATTTGGCCGGGGAGGGCGCTGCCTTCCTGCTGCCGCAAAGAACGACTGGCGCCGCCGATTTGGCCGCACGCCTGACCGAGGTTTTGATGCAACCGGAACGACTCAACAGCATGGCGAGCACCGCAAGCCGCCTGGCCAAACCTGACGCAACCCGCACCGTGGTCGATATCTGCCTGGAGGTGGCCCATGGTTGAGAATCAGAAAGCCATGCCACAACCCGAGATGCGTCGCATCCGTCGCATCCACTTCGTCGGTATCGGCGGCGTGGGCATGTGCGGGATTGCCGAAGTATTGCTGAACCTGGGTTACCAGGTGTCCGGCTCCGACTTGAAAGAGTCGCCGGTCACGGATCGCCTGAAGTCCTTTGGCGCGCAGATCTATATCGGTCACCGTGCCGAGAACGCCGCCGAGGCCGACGTACTGGTGGTTTCCAGCGCCGTGAACACCTCCAACCCGGAAGTGGCCACTGCCCTTGAGCGCCGTATCCCGGTGGTGCCACGCGCCGAGATGCTCGCCGAGCTGATGCGCTACCGCCACGGCATCGCCGTCGCCGGTACCCATGGCAAAACCACCACCACCAGCCTGATCGCCTCGGTGTTCGCCGCCGGTGGCCTGGACCCGACCTTCGTGATCGGTGGTCGCCTGAATGCAGCGGGTACCAATGCCCAGCTCGGCACCAGCCGCTACCTGATCGCCGAAGCCGATGAAAGCGACGCCAGCTTCCTGCACCTGCAGCCGCTGGTCGCTGTTGTCACCAACATCGATGAAGACCACATGGCCACCTACGATGGCGACTTCAACAAGTTGAAGAAAACCTTCGTCGAGTTCCTGCACAACCTGCCGTTCTATGGTCTGGCCGTGGTGTGCCTGGACGACCCGGTGGTGCGCGAAATCCTGCCATTGGTCAAGCGTCCGACCGTGACCTATGGCTTCAGCGAAGACGCTGACGTGCGTGCGATCAATGTGCGCCAGGAAGGCATGCAGACCTTCTTCACCGTGCTGCGCCCTGACCGCGAGCCGCTGGATGTCTCGGTGAACATGCCGGGCAACCACAACGTCCTGAACTCCCTGGCGACCATCTGCATCGCCTCCGATGAAGGCGTCAGCGATGAAGCCATCGTCGAAGGCCTGTCGCGCTTTGCCGGTGTCGGCCGGCGTTTCCAGGTCTACGGCCAGTTGCCGGTAGAAGGTGGCGACGTGATGCTGGTGGACGACTACGGTCACCACCCGACCGAAGTCGCCGCCGTGATCAAGGCCGTGCGCGGCGGCTGGCCGGAGCGCCGCCTGGTGATGGTCTACCAGCCGCACCGCTACAGCCGCACCCGCGACCTGTACGACGACTTTGTAAATGTATTGGCCGATGCCAACGTGCTGCTGCTGATGGAAGTCTACCCGGCCGGTGAAGAGCCGATCCCGGGCGCCGACAGCCGCAAGCTGTGCAACAGCATCCGCCAGCGCGGCCAGTTGGACCCGATCTACATCGAGCGTGGCGTGGACCTGGCGCCAATCGTCAAGCCGCTGTTGCGCGCCGGTGACATCCTGCTGTGCCAGGGTGCCGGTGATATCGGCGGCCTTGCCCCTAAATTGCTTGCGAGCCCATTGTTCGCAGCCGTACAGGGGAAGTCGAAATGACCACCAACTACGACGCCCTGTTTTCCACCTTCGCGCCCGCCGACTTCGGCCGCGTGGCGGTGCTGTTCGGCGGCAAGAGTGCCGAGCGTGAAGTCTCGCTCAAGTCCGGCAATGCCGTGCTTGAAGCCCTGCAAAGCGCCGGCGTGAATGCGTTCGGTATTGACGTGGGCGATGACTTCCTCGCGCGCCTGCAGGCCGAGAAGATCGACCGTGCGTTCATCATCCTGCACGGTCGTGGCGGCGAAGACGGCAGCATGCAGGGCCTGCTGGAGTGCGCCGGCATCCCATACACCGGCAGCGGCATCCTTGCCTCGGCACTGGCGATGGACAAGTTGCGTACCAAGCAGGTGTGGCACAGCCTGGGTATTCCAACCCCGCGCCACAGTGTGCTGTGCAGCGAAGACGATTGTATTTCTGCGGCCAAGGAACTGGGCCTGCCTTTGATCGTCAAACCAGCCCATGAAGGCTCCAGTATCGGCATGGCCAAAGTGAACTCGGCCGCCGAATTGATCGACGCATGGAAAGCGGCAAGTACCTACGATTCGCAAGTGTTGGTGGAACAGTGGATCCAGGGTCCCGAGTACACCATCGCCACCCTGCGTGGCCAGGTATTGCCGCCTATCGCATTGGGCACGCCCCACACCTTTTACGACTACGACGCCAAGTACGTGGCTTCCGATACCCAGTACCGGATCCCCTGCGGCCTCGACGCAACCAAGGAAAAACAATTGATGGACCTCACGGCGAAAGCCTGTGAGGCGCTGGGTATCGCCGGTTGGGCGCGGGCAGACGTGATGCAGGATGAGCAAGGGAATTTCTGGTTCCTGGAAGTCAACACCGCACCGGGTATGACCGATCACAGCCTGGTACCTATGGCCGCTCGCGCAGCCGGTCTGGATTTCCAGCAGTTGGTGCTGGCGATTCTTGCCGCAAGCATTGAGCCACGAGGCTAAGGACATGAAAGGCGCATCGCTTCGTCATCAGCCCCCACAAGCACCGAGCCGCAAGCCGGTGCCCCGGGGTGCCAGCCGAATGGTGGCTAAAGAGCCGATGTCGGCGCGCCTGCCGAAAGCCAATTTTGGTTTCCTCAAGGCGCTGTTCTGGCCGGTGCTGCTGGTGGTCCTGGGCTTTGGCACTTACGAGGGCGCGCAGCGTCTATTGCCGTATGCCGATCGTCCCATCACCAAGATCAGCGTGCAGGGCGACTTGAGCTACATCAGCCAGCAAGCGGTGCAGCAGCGTATCGGGCCGTACCTGGCGGCGAGCTTCTTCACCATCGACCTGGCCGGTATGCGCTCGGAGCTGGAGCAGATGCCGTGGATCGCCCACGCCGAGGTCCGCCGTGTCTGGCCGGACCAGGTGACGATCCGCCTGGAAGAACAACTGCCGGTGGCCCGCTGGGGCGACGAGGCGCTGTTGAACAACCAGGGCCAGGCGTTCACCCCGCGTGAGCTGGCCAACTACGAGCACCTGCCGCAGCTGTTCGGGCCGCAGCGGGCGCAGCAGCAAGTGATGCAGCAGTACCAGGCCTTGAGCCAGATGCTGCGGCCACTGGGCTTCTCCATTGCACGCCTGGAATTGCGTGAGCGGGGCAGCTGGTTTTTGACAACCGGGGCAGGCAGTTCCGGCCCGGGCATCCAGTTGTTGCTGGGACGCGACCGCTTGGTGGAAAAGATGCGCCGCTTCATTGCCATCTATGACAAGACCTTGAAAGAACAGATTACGAACATTGCGAGCGTCGACCTGCGTTACGCCAACGGCCTTGCCGTCGGCTGGCGTGAACCGGCTGCGCCCACGGCAGCGCAACCCGCTGTCGCGAAGAATTAAGAAGAGGCAGGACCCATGGCAAACGTGCAAAGCGGCAAAATGATCGTCGGTCTCGATATCGGCACCTCCAAGGTGGTGGCGCTGGTGGGCGAGGTCGGGGAAGACGGCACGATCGAAATCGTCGGTATTGGCACGCATCCGTCCCGGGGCCTGAAGAAGGGCGTGGTGGTGAACATCGAGTCCACCGTGCAATCGATCCAGCGCGCGATTGAAGAAGCGCAGCTGATGGCCGGTTGCCGGATCCACTCGGCGTTCGTCGGCGTAGCCGGCAACCACATCCGCAGCCTGAACTCCCACGGCATCGTGGCGATCCGCGACCGCGAAGTCAGCTCGGCTGACCTCGAGCGTGTGCTCGACGCCGCCCAGGCCGTGGCGATCCCGGCTGACCAGCGCGTCCTGCACACCCTGCCGCAGGACTACGTGATCGATAACCAGGAAGGCGTGCGCGAACCCCTGGGCATGTCGGGCGTGCGCCTGGAAGCCAAGGTCCACGTGGTGACCTGCGCCGTCAACGCCGCACAGAACATTGAAAAATGCGTGCGTCGCTGCGGCCTGGAAATCGACGACATCATTCTTGAGCAACTGGCGTCGGCCTACTCGGTACTGACCGACGACGAAAAAGAACTGGGCGTCTGCCTGGTGGACATCGGCGGCGGCACCACCGACATCGCGATCTTCACCGAGGGTGCGATCCGTCACACCGCCGTGATCCCGATTGCGGGCGACCAGGTCACCAACGACATCGCCATGGCGCTGCGTACGCCGACCCAGTACGCCGAAGAAATCAAGATCCGCTACGCCTGCGCCCTGGCCAAGCTGGCCGGTGCCGGTGAGACCATCAAGGTGCCAAGCGTGGGCGACCGTCCACCGCGCGAGCTGTCGCGCCAGGCCCTGGCCGAAGTGGTCGAGCCGCGCTACGACGAGCTGTTCACTCTGATCCAGGCTGAACTGCGCCGCAGCGGCTACGAAGATTTGATCCCGGCCGGTATTGTGCTGACCGGTGGCACCTCGAAGATGGAAGGCGCGGTCGAACTGGCCGAGGAAATCTTCCACATGCCGGTGCGCCTGGGCGTTCCCCATGGCGTGAAAGGCCTGGGCGACGTGGTGCGCAACCCGATTTATTCGACTGGCGTGGGCTTGCTGTTGTACGGGCTGCAAAAGCAGACCGATGGCATTTCCCTGTCGGGCCCGAGCAACCGTGACAGCTACCGCAGTGACGACGAGGCGAAAGCGCCGTTGTTCGAGCGTCTGCAGGCATGGGTCAAGGGCAACTTCTAAAGAAGCTGCGGCGAGCGCCAAGCCGCAAGCTTCAAGAGTATGGCGTTCCGAGCTTGCAGCTTATGGCTTGAAGCTTGGAACTCCTGCAGCAGTAGGCGTAGGCGAAAAAACTAGAGAAATGAAAGGAGAGGGAACATGTTCGAACTCGTAGACAACATCCCCGCAAGCCCGGTCATCAAAGTGATCGGTGTCGGCGGTGGCGGCGGCAACGCTGTCAACCATATGGTCAAGAGCAACATTGAAGGCGTTGAGTTCATCTGCGCCAACACTGATGCCCAGGCGCTGAAAAGCATCGGCGCGCGGACCATCCTGCAATTGGGCACTGCCGTGACCAAGGGCCTCGGCGCTGGCGCCAACCCGGAAGTCGGCCGTCAAGCCGCACTCGAAGACCGCGAGCGTATCGCTGAAGTGCTGCAAGGCACCAACATGGTGTTCATCACCACCGGCATGGGCGGCGGTACCGGTACCGGTGCGGCACCTATCATTGCTGAAGTGGCCAAGGAAATGGGGATCCTGACGGTTGCCGTCGTGACCCGTCCGTTCCCGTTCGAAGGCCGCAAGCGCATGCAGATCGCCGACGAAGGCATCCGTCTGCTGTCTGAAAGCGTCGACTCGTTGATCACCATCCCCAACGAGAAGCTGCTGACCATCCTGGGCAAGGACGCAAGCCTGCTGTCCGCGTTCGCCAAGGCTGACGATGTACTGGCCGGTGCCGTTCGCGGTATCTCCGACATCATCAAGCGTCCAGGCATGATCAACGTCGACTTTGCCGACGTACGTACTGTCATGAGCGAAATGGGCATGGCGATGATGGGCACTGGCTGCGCCAGCGGTCCGAACCGTGCACGCGAGGCCACCGAAGCGGCCATTCGCAACCCGTTGCTGGAAGACGTGAACCTGCAAGGCGCACGCGGCATCCTGGTGAACATCACCGCCGGTCCTGACCTGTCCCTGGGTGAGTACTCCGACGTGGGTAGCATCATCGAAGCCTTCGCTTCCGAGCACGCGATGGTCAAGGTCGGTACCGTGATCGATCCGGACATGCGCGACGAACTGCATGTGACCGTGGTTGCTACCGGCCTGGGCGCGAAAATCGAGAAGCCTGTGAAGGTCATCGACAACACGCTCCACAACAGCCAGGCCAGCCAGCAAGCTGCCGCTCCAGCACCTGCGCGTCAGGAACTGCCGTCGGTCAACTACCGTGACCTGGATCGTCCGACCGTGATGCGCAACCAGGCCCAGGCCGGTGCTGCGGCGTCTCGTAGCCCGAATCCGCAAGATGATCTGGACTACCTGGACATCCCGGCATTCCTGCGTCGTCAGGCCGATTAATGGAATGTATCAGGGCTATGAAGGTGATTGGTGTTCAGCAAAGGTCTGGTCTGCTATTATCGCCAGCCTTTGTTGATACCAGTTCGCAATTTGCGCTGAAGCGGTCCAAGCCATGATTAAACAACGCACTCTGAAGAATATTATTCGTGCCACAGGTGTAGGTCTGCACTCCGGGGAGAAGGTATACCTGACCCTCAAGCCTGCACCTGTCGACACCGGCATCGTGTTTGTGCGTGCCGACCTGGACCCTGCGGTGCAGATTCCTGCTCGCGCGGAAAACGTTGGCGAAACCACTATGTCGACCACATTGGTCAACGGTGACGTCAAAGTGGACACGGTGGAGCACTTGCTCTCGGCCATGGCTGGCCTGGGCATCGATAACGCCTACGTCGAGCTCTCCGCGTCCGAAGTCCCGATCATGGATGGCAGCGCTGGACCCTTCGTATTCTTGATTCAATCTGCCGGCCTGGAAGAACAGGACGCAGCCAAGAAGTTCATTCGCATTCTGCGGGAAGTGACAGTAGAAGACGGCGACAAGCGCGCTACCTTCGTCCCGTTCGAAGGCTTTAAAGTGAGCTTTGAGATCGATTTCGATCACCCGGTATTCCGTGACCGCACCCAAAGTGCAAGCGTGGATTTTTCCAGCACTTCGTTCGTAAAAGAAGTCAGCCGCGCCCGTACCTTTGGTTTCATGAGTGACATCGAGTACCTGCGCAAGCACAACCTCGCACTCGGCGGCAGCGTTGAAAACGCCATTGTGGTCGACGCGGATGGTGTACTGAACGAAGACGGCCTTCGCTATGAAGACGAATTCGTGAAGCACAAGATCCTCGATGCAATCGGTGACCTCTACCTGCTGGGCAATAGCCTGATAGGCGAGTTCAAAGGCTTCAAGTCGGGCCACGCCCTTAACAACCAGCTGCTGCGCAAGTTGATTGAGCAGACAGACGCTTGGGAAGTCGTGACCTTCGAAGATGCCAGCACCGCACCGATCTCTTACATGCGTCCCGTCGCGGCGGTGTAAGTAACAACTCTCTTTCTTTAGTTTTGAAAGGCTGCCTTCGGGTGGCCTTTTTTTATGCTTGATGGGTTTGCAGTGGGAGTAAGCAAGCGCCCATCATCCCAGCAAACCTGCTCCCCCCCTAGATCTGTCCAGCATCCACGATCCGGTTGCGCCCGCTGTGCTTGGCCTCATACAACGCCTGGTCAGCCTTGAGCAGCAACGCCTCAAGAGTCATACGGCTGCGTTTGTCCCAGGTGCTCATGCCGATGCTCACCGTAATCGGCCGGTCGGCACCGTTCACCCGGGGCAAATGTTCGACGCTGCTGCGGATATGCTCGGCGATGACCCAGGCGCCCTTGGCATCGGTATGGGGCAGGATTACCGCGAACTCTTCGCCGCCATACCGCGCGGCAAGGTCGGCCGGGCGGCGGATGTTGTCGCCGATCACCTGGGCGACCGTGCGCAATGCCGCGTCGCCGCCGTGATGGCCATGGCGGTCATTGAAGGCCTTGAAGTGGTCCACATCAATCATCAGCAGCGTCAACGGCTCCGTCGAGCGTTGGGCGCGATCCCATTCCAGGCGCAGGCGCTGGTCGAGAATGCGACGGTTGGCCAGGCCGGTGAGCGGGTCGGTGGCTGCCAGTTCTGACAGCACCTGCTCGGCGTGATGGCGGCGGCGCAGTTCACTGCAGAGCATCCAGGTCAGCCACAGCAGGCCCATGCACAGAATGCCCGTCGCGATGCTGACCAGCCAGGCCGCGCGGCGCCAGGGAGCGAAAATCTCGTCACTGGACAGCGCCACCACGACGATCAGCGGCAAGTTGCCCACAGTCGAAAAACTGTACAGCCGCGGCTGGTTATCGACGCTGGAGATGCTGCTGAAACTGCCATCGCGCTCGCGCAGCATGCGCGCCACGTTCGGGCGTTGGCTCAGGTCCTTGCCCACCATATCCAGTTCCAGCATGGGTTCCTGCGCCAGCAGGATGCCCTGGTGATTGATCAGGTTGATGGTGCTGTCACTGCCGATATTCAGGCTGCTGAACAGTTGGTGAAAGTACGACAGGCGCATGGAGGCCACTGCTACGCCGAGGAAGCGCCCGTCTGCCGACGAAACGCGCCGACTGAATGCAATGCGCCACTGGTCGTCGCACACGCAGCGGGCCAGGAACGGACGACTGATATACAGGCCCACATCCGGGTTGTTGCGGTGTACCTGGAAATAGTCACGATCGGCGAAGTTGCCGGTCTTGGGGGTCAGCAACGAGGAGTCGGCAAGCACCTCGCCCTCGGGGTCGAGGAGCAGGATATCGCCCTTGTAGGGTGCGGCGGCGGAGCGGTCGAACAGCACCAGGTGCCGGATGCTCGCGGAAACGTCCAGCAAGTCATTGCGTTCAGTGGCGGTGATCAGGCCCTTGATGGACATGTCGTAGAGTTCGACGTTGCGCAACACATCGGCGTCGATCAGCTGTGTGATGTTGTTGGCCGTGCGTTTGGCGCTCTGCAAGGTATTGGCGTGTTCACGAATCAATAACGCAGTGACGACCGCGACGATCATCAGGACCGTGAGAGTGCTGCCCAGTATCAGCAAGCGTTCCGGGCGGCGGGTAGGGCGGGCGAGGCTTGGGCTCATCGGGCGTACTTCTGCTTCGAGGATGCCAATAGCGTAGTAGCAACTCTGGAATATGGCGCCCGGCAAAACGGTGCGAGGGGACTTGCTCGCCAATGCGATGCGTCAGTAACGGCTGGGTTGGCTGCTCCACCGCATTTGCGAGCGAATCCGCGCCCATCCTGGTTCTGCCTGGGCGACAGGGTGCGTGTCAGAACACGTTGATCGGGTAGTCGATGATCACGCGGTATTCATCCACATCGCGGTCCACCGCCGAGTAGCCGTTGCTGCCGCGATTGACCGCCCACTGCAGGCGCACCGCCAGGTCTTTGGCCTTGCCGCCCTGCACGACGTATTTGAGGTCGATATCGCGTTCCCAGTGCTTGGCGTCCTTGCCGTCGGCGCTGTAGCCACGGCTTTGCGGGTCGACTGTGGTGAGGTCGGTCTTGCCGCTGATGTAGGACACGGCCGAGGTCAGGCCGGGCAGGCCCAGGCCGCCGAAGTTATAGGCGTACTTGAGTTTCCACGAACGCTCATTGGGGCCGTTGAAGTCGGAGTATTGCTGGGAGTTGTCCAGGTACACGCTGTCGCCCTGGGCAATGTAGTCGAACGGGGTATTGCCGTTGACCCGCTGGTACGCGGCAGTGACGCTGTGATGGCCGACGTCGACGGTGAAGTGCAGGCTGTAGGTGTTGTTGTCGATATTGCCCAGCAGCGCCTGCCCGGTGTCCTGGGTGTGGTAGTAGTGCAGGCCGGGGTTGAGGCTGACCATTTCGTTGACCACATAGGTGTAGTCGAGGTCGTAGTAGTACTGGTGCCACACGTCCTTGAGTTCGGAGGCGTAGAGGTTGCTGGTCAGCCCGTCGATGCCGCTGAACGACACGCCGGCCCAATTCATGTGCTGGCTGTCCGTGTTGTTGGGCAGCGCACCATAGCTGGTGCCAATGCGCCGGTGGCCGCTCTGGTTGTAGAGCTTGGTAAAGCTGGCCTGGCCGCCCTCGAACATCCAGCCGTCGACGCTGTGGTTGGTCAGGCTCACGCCACGGAAGGTCTGCGGCAGCATGCGGGTCATGCCGCCGGCGATCACCGGGTTGTTCAGGAACAGGTCGCCGGCCTTCAACTCGGTATCGAAGGCGCGCATTTTCAGGGTGCCACCTGCGGTGGAGAACGAGCCCGGCGCCTTGCCGTTGCCACTGCCGTACGGAAGGATGCTGGAGCCATCGGTGCCGCCTCCGCCGTCGAGCTTGAGGCCGAGCATGGCGTGGGCGTCCAGGCCGAAGCCGACGGTGCCCTGGGTGTAGCCGGATTCGAAGGTGCCGATAAAACCCTGGCCCCATTCCTTGCTGTCATCGGTGTGGATATCGCGACGGTCGCGGTTCATGTAGTAGTTGCGGGTGTTGATGTTGAGGTGCGAGCCTTCGACGAAACCGTCGGTGGGGGTGGTGTCTGCCGCGTGGGCAAGGGGGACGATCGTTGCTGCAATCGCGAGGAATAACGGGGTGAACGTCAGCGAGTTCTTCACCGGTGGAGCTCCTTTGGTCAATCGAAAACGGCCAATGTCGTGGGGGTGTGCCTGGCCTTTTTTTACCGCAAAAAAAAGCCGCTGAAGTCAGCGGCTTTAAGACAGATTCCCAGTGTAGAGCCCTGGAAATAAGTCGAGGGAAATTCGGGTAAGCGGGTCAGCTGTCTATGCCGTCGCGCTCATCGATGCGTCAAATTAACGCAGGTGAGCGGTGGGATACAGAGTGTAACAAGATAATGACTGTTGCCCAAATCGCAACAGTTCGGCCGTCAGACGGGCAGGGTAATGCCAAAGGTATTGCCGCCGCCGGCACTGCGCACAAACACATCGCCGCCGTGCATCAACGCGATGGCCTTGACGATGGCCAACCCCAACCCATGATTCGCCCCACTGTTGCTGCGTGACGCATCCACCCGATAAAAGCGTTCGAACAGCCGGGGCAGGTGTTCGCTGGCAATCTCATCGCCAGGGTTGGTCACCCCGATCGCCACCTGATGCCCCTGCACCTCGATGCTCACCTCGATAACCTGCCCCGGCGCCGTGTGTTGCACCGCATTGCTCAGCAGGTTGATCAGCGCGCGGCGCAGGTGGGCTTTTTCGATCTGCACCAGGGCGTCGCCGCGCACGCGCACCTGGACCTGGGCGTCTTCGAGGATGAAGTCCAGGTAGTCGAGGGTGGTCGCCACTTCGTCGGCCAGGGAGCTTTCGATCAGCTTAGTGGCCTTGCTGCCCTGGTCGGCGCTGGCGAGGAACAGCATGTCGTTGATGATCGAACGCAGGCGCTCGAGTTCTTCGAGGTTGGATTGCAGCACTTCGAAATAATGCTCGGCCGAACGCCCGCGCGTCAGGGCGACCTGGGTCTGGCCGATCAGGTTGGTCAGCGGTGAGCGCAGTTCATGGGCCACGTCGGCGTTGAACGACTCCAGGCGTGAGTAGGCCTGCTCCACTCGGTCGAGCGTTGAGTTGAACGAGTTGACGAACTGGCTCAGTTCCGGCGGCAGCGGCGACAGCTGCAGGCGCCCGGAAAGTTTCGGCGGCGCGAGTTTCTGTGCCTCATCCGACAGCGTGATCAGCGGCTTGAGGCCGATACGCGAGACCCAGAAGCCCAGCAGCGAAGCCATCACCACCCCGACGAATGCGAGGCCGATCAGGGCCATCAGCAACTGGTGCTGGGTAGCCCGAAAGTTCTCTGTATCTATGGCGATCATGAAGCGCAGCGGCGGGCGCTGATCCTTGGCCGCAAATTGGCTGACCAACACCTTGAACGGGTATTCACGCCCCGGCAGGCGCAGGTCGCGCTTGCCCGTTGGCCCGGCGGCAAAGGCGCGAATCTGCGCGTCGGGGTTGCCGTATTCATAGGCCGGGTCGCTGCTGACCACCCAGAAGCGGATGCGCTTGTCTTCCTCGCCCAACAGCTTGAGCTTGGCCTGGATCTTCACCCAGTGGTCCGGCGTGCCAAAGCGGTTCACCGAGGATTCGAGCACGCTGTAGCGCGCGTCCAACTCCGCCCCCGGCAACAAGCCCAGGCCGCGGTCGACCTGCTGGTACAACGCGCCGCCGATCAACAGGAAGATCAGCAGCGCCACCAGGGTGAACATGCCGCTCAGGCGCAGGGCGATGGAGTTAGCCGACACTGCGGTTCTCCAGCACATAACCCATGCCGCGAATGGTGTGCAGCAGTTTGGTGTCGAACGGCCCATCGAGCTTGGCGCGCAGGCGCTTGATCGCGACTTCGACCACGTTGGCGTCGCTGTCGAAATTGATGTCCCAGACCATCTCCGCGATGGCGGTCTTGGACAGGATTTCGCCCTGGCGCCGCGCGAGTACGCTGAGCAGCGAGAACTCCTTGGCGGTCAGGTCCAGGCGCAGGCCGTTGCGGCTGGCCTTGCGGCTGATCAGGTCGATCCACAGGTCGGCGACCGTGACCTGCACCGGTTCGTGGCCGCCGCTGCGGCGGGTCAACGCCTGCAGGCGCGCCACCAATTCGAGGAACGAGAACGGCTTGCCGAGGTAATCATCGGCCCCTTCGCGCAGGCCGCGAATGCGATCTTCCACGCGCTCACGGGCGGTGAGCATGATCACCGGGGTCTGCTTGCGCGCCCGCAAGGCACGCAGCACGCCAAAGCCGTCGAGGCCGGGCAGCATCACGTCGAGCACGATCACCGCGTAGTCGTTCTCCAGCGCCAGGTGCAACCCCTCGACGCCTTCGCGGGCCACATCGACGGTGTAGCCTTGTTCTGTCAGGCCGCGGTGCAGGTAGTCCGCGGTTTTTTCTTCGTCTTCAATAATCAGGACGCGCATGAGCCTTTTGCTCCAGGGCGGGGCCTCAGCCTCATTGTGTGGTCGCCAACGCGGGCGTTGGTTTGGGCCGGTGGAAAAACTTCTCGAGGTACAAGTATATGACCGGTGTAGTGAACAACGTCAGCGCCTGGCTCACCAGCAGTCCGCCGACCACCGCAATGCCCAGCGGCTGGCGCATTTCCGCGCCTGGGCCTGCGCCGAGCATCAACGGCACCGCGCCGAGCAGGGCGGCGAGGGTGGTCATGATGATCGGCCGGAACCGCGTGACACAGGCTTCGTAGATCGCATCCTCCGGCGACAGGCCCCTGACGCGCTGGGCCTCCAGGGCAAAGTCGATCATCAGGATGCCGTTTTTCTTCACGATCCCGATCAACAGCACCAGGCCGATCAGCGCCATGATCGAAAAGTCCTGACCCATCAGCGACAGCATGATCAGCGCACCCAGGCCTGCCGAGGGCAGGGTGGAAATGATCGTCAGTGGGTGGACAAAACTTTCATACAGCACGCCGAGGATGATGTAGACCGCCACCAGCGCCGCGAGAATCAGCCACGGCTGGCTGGCCAGCGAACTCTGGAACGCCTGCGCCGCGCCCTGGAAGTTGCCGATGATGGTAGTCGGCATGCCGATTTCATTCTTTGCCTGGTTGAGCATGATCACCGCGTCGCCCAACGCCACGCCGGGCGCGAGGTTGAACGACAGGTTGGCGGCCGGGAACATGCCGTCATGGCTGATGGACAACGGCCCGACGGTCGGCGGGTCGACCTTGGCCAGTGCCGACAGCGGCACCATCTCGTTGGTCAGTGGTGAGCGCAGGTAGAAATAATTCAGGCTCTCGGCCTTGCCGCGTTGCTTGGTGTCGAGTTCCAGCACCACCTGGTACTGGTTGATCTCGGTCTGGAATTCGTTGATCTGGCGCTGGCCGAACGCGTCATACAGCGCCTGGTCGACGTCGGTGGCGGTCAAGCCGAAACGTGCGGCGGCCTGACGGTCGATGCTGATGTGGGTAATGCTGCCGCCCAGTTGCAGGTCGTTGGAGAGGTCACGAAAGGCCGGGTTGGCGCGCAGTTTTTCCGTCAGGCGCTGGGTCCAGGTGTTGAGCGTCGGGCCGTCGTTGCTCTTGAGCACGTACTGATACTGGGCGCGGCTGGGACCGGAACTGAGGTTGATGTCCTGGCCGGCGCGCAGGTACAGCACGATGCCCGGCACCTTGGCCAGTTTCGGCCGGATGCGGTCGATGAACTGGCTGGCGGAGACATCGCGGTCGCCGCGGTCTTTCAGGGCAATCCAGAAGCGGCCGTTGGCGATGGTCTGGTTGCTGCCGGTCACACCCACCGAATGGGAGAACGCTTCCACCGCCGGGTCGTCCTTGACGATCTCGGCCAGGGCCTTGTGCTTGGCGACCATGTCCGGGTAAGACACGTCCGCCGCCGCCTCGCTGGTGCCGAGCACAAAACCGGTGTCTTGTACCGGGAAGAAACCCTTGGGGATAAACACGTAGCCGACCACGGCGAGGGCCAGGGTCACGATGAAAATCGCCGCCATGGTGCGCTGGTGCGCGAGGGCCCGGCGCAGGTTGCGTGCATAGCCCGCAAGCAGGCGTTCGCTGAAACCGGGTTTGTCGTGGGCATGATGGGTGGGCGCGCGCATGAACAGCGCGGCCAGGGTCGGTGCCAGGGTCAGCGACACCACCACCGAAATCAGGATGGTCGAGGTAGCCGTCAGCGCAAACTCCTTGAACAGCCGCCCGACCACGCCGCCCATGAACAGCAGCGGAATAAATGCGGCCACCAGCGAGAAACTGATGGAGACCACGGTGAAGCCGATCTCGCCGGCGCCCTTGATCGCCGCCTCGCGCTTGTCGAGCCCCGCTTCGAGGTGGCGGTGAATGTTTTCCACCACCACGATCGCATCGTCCACCACAAACCCCACGGCGATCACGATCGCCACCAGGGTCAGGTTGTTCAGGCTGAAGCCCATCAGGTACATCAACGCAAAACTGGCGACCAGCGACACGCCGAGCACGCTGGACACAATCAGCGTCGCCGACAACTGGCGCAGGAACAGCGCCATCACCGCCACCACCAGCAGGATGGCAATCAGCAGGGTCACTTCGACTTCATGCAGGGACGCGCGAATGGTCTTGGTGCGGTCGGTCAGCACACTGACCTGCACCGACGCCGGCAGCATGGCTTGCAGGCGCGGCAGTTCGGACTGGATGCGGTCCACGGTCTCGACAATATTGGCGCCGGGTTGGCGCGAAATCACCAGGTTGACGCCGGGGGTATCGCCGGACCAGGCCTGCACGTAGGCGTTTTCCGAACCGTTGATGACTTTGGCGATATCGCGCAACTGAACCGGTGCACCGTCCTTGTAGGACACGATCAATTGCGCGTAGTCATTGGGGTGGAACAACTGGTCATTGGTCGACAGGGTCGACACGCTGTTCTCGCCGTAGATCGCACCCTTGGCCAGGTTGAGGCTCGATTGCTGGATGGCCAGGCGGATATCGGCCAGGGTCAGGCCGATGGCCGCGAGCTTGTCCGGCGAGGCCTGTACACGAATCGCCGGGCGTTGCTGGCCGGTGATGTTGATCTGGCCGACGCCATCGATCTGGCTGATCTGCCGGGCCAGCAGGGTTTCCACGTAGTCACTCAGCTCGGTGCTGGGCATGCTGTTGGAGCTGACGCTGAGGATCAGCACCGGGCTGTCCGCCGGGTTGACCTTCTTCCAGGTCGGCAGGCTCGGCATGTCGCTGGGCAACTTGCCGGACGCGGTGTTGATCGCCGCCTGGACTTCCTGCGCAGCCGTGTCGATGCTCTTGTTCAGGGTGAATTGCAGGGTCAGCAGGCTTGAGCCCAAGGCACTGCTGGAGGTCATCTGGGTCATGCCGGGGATGGCACTGAATTGCACCTCCAGGGGCGTGGCCACGGATGAAGCCATGGTGTCCGGGCTGGCGCCAGGCAGGGTGGCGGTCACCTGGATCGTCGGAAATTCCGCTTCCGGCAGTGGGGCGATGGCCAGGCGCGGGAAGGCAATCATCCCGAGCAGCACCAGGGCGAAGGTCAGCAGCAGGGTGGCGACCGGGTGGTCGACGCACCAGGCCGACGGCGAACGGCTGCCACTCATGGCTGCACCTTGGCGTCGACGGTCTGGATCACTTGCGGTGGCTCCTTGAGCACCTCCACCTGGGCGCCGGCCTTGAGCCGCGACTGGCCGTCACTGACCAGTACATCGCCGGCCTGCACCCCCTTGATGATGTTCACGTCGCTGTCCTGGTACGTCACCTGCACCGGCACCACGTCGACCTTGTCCCCGTTGATCCGGTACACGAAGTGCGAATCCAGGCCGCGTTGCACCACCGTCGGCGGTACCACCAGGGCGTTTTTGTCGAGGGCGGTCTGGATCTTGATCGTGACCAGTTGCCCCGGCCACAGGCGCTGCGAGGCGTTGTTGAACTCGGCCTTGGCACGCAGGGTGCCGGTGGTCGAGCTGATCTGGTTGTCGATCAGGCTCAAGTGGCCTTCACCCAGCAGGTCGCCGGTCTGGCCGTCGGTGTCGGCGCCCATGTAGGCGTCGACGCTGGCCCTGGTCGGTGCCGCGATCAAGCCTTGAAGGGTCGGCAGCATTTGTTGCGGCAGGGAGAACTCGACGGCAATCGGGTCGATCTGGGTCACTGTGAACAGGCCCTGGGTGTCGCTCATGCGCAGGAAGTTGCCTTCGTCCACGGTACGAATACCCACGCGGCCAGTGACTGGCGAGCGAATCTGGGTGTAGGAGAGCTGTACCTGGGCCGAATCGATGGCGGCCTGGTTGCCTTGGGCGGTGGCCTTGAGCTGGTTGACCAGTGCTTGCTGCTGATCATAGGTTTGCTTGGAGACGCCGTCGTCGACGCTCAACTCCTTGTAGCGCTTGAGGTTGACCTGCGCCACTTGCAACTGCGCCTGGCTCTCGCCCAGCTGTGCCTTGGCTTGCTCCAGGCTGGCGCGGATCGAGCGGTCATCGATGGTTGCAAGCAAGTCCCCAGCCTTGACCAGTTGGCCTTCCTTGACCAGCAATTTGGTGAGAATGCCGTCCACTTGCGGGCGGATCACCACACTGTGCAACGACAACACCGAGCCAATCCCGCTGACAAACCGTGGAATATCCTGCTGCACCACGCTCACCACCCGTACCGGAATCGCAGTCGGCGCTGCCAGTTTGGTCTTGGCTGGGCGCGTCAGGGCCCAGGCGGCAACGGCCAGCACTACGAGGACACCCACGATCAGGGCGGTTTTTCGTTGTATTTGCATGGAGGTGAGGCGCCAGGGCAAAGGAGTGGGAGACTAAGGGCCTTTATAGCCTGCGAACCCGGTCAGCAAGGTGACTGCTAACTGACAGCGCTGTCAGTAAGCGCAGACCATTCGTACAGGCGGTGGTTAAAGATCCGAGGCGGGCAGGTATACTGCGCGCCAGCGAGGCCCGCAAGCCGGCCTCGCGTCATTTTTTGCACGTTCCGGAGCTTCCATGACTTCCCCGACACAACCCCCTGTTGAAGCGACCGACCTGGTCGATCCGGCCAGCGCCGAAGGCGTTGAAAAAGCCGAGATCCCGGCGTTCAAGTTTCCGTTCAAGCCGGGTGAACTGGCCGGGGCCAAGCAAGCCGCCCAGCCCTGGTACAAGAACGGCGCCAAGAACGGCCACACCAAGTCCCCAGGCATGGCCCCGCCGGGAACGCGTCGCTCCATGGGTAAACGTTAAGATTAACTAGCTGCAACATTTGGCGGAAGCTGCCTACAGCTTTCGCGGATGTTTCTGCTTGTGGGGCAGCAACCATTTCTTGAAAGCTTCCACAGCCTCTGCTCCGCCCCGTCGGTATTTCCCGGGACGGAGTGTGTCGAGGCTGGTCTTTCCGGAAAAGGACGCTTCCCGTGGCCCTGATACACATATGTGTAATGCTTGTCCTGTTGTGCGCGGCTGAAGCCGTCGCCGCTGATGATCCCCCTCGGCAGGAAATCCGCTTCGCGGTTGCCGCGCAATTCCCCCCCTTCCAGAGCCGTGATGCGCAAGGTCAGTTGGTCGGCCTGAATATCGACCTGGGCAATGCCCTCTGCCAGCAACTGAATGTGCGCTGTACCTGGGTCGACCAGGTGGTCGTCGAAGACTTTCCTGCCCTTGAGGCCCGGCAATTCGATGCAATCATGGGCATGGCACCGACTTCGCTGCGCCGCCGTCGGGCGGGCTTCACCGACACCCTCTATCCCTTCACGACACGGCTGGTCGCCCGCCGGACCTCTGGCCTGCTGCCGCACGTCAAGTCGCTCAAGGGCAAGCGCGTCGGCGTTTTGCTCGGCAGCAATCGTGAAGCCTTTGTGCGCTCGAAGTGGGCGCCCAGGGGCGTGATCATCAAGAGCTTCTGGCTCAATGATGAACTGGTGCGCAGCCTGGTGGCCGGTGATATCGATGCGACCCTGCAGGGCACCGTGGAAATCCGCCAGGCCCTGCTCGACACCGATGATGGCCAGGACTTCGACTTCCTCGGCCCGCCTGTCTCGGCCGCGCTGTTGGGCGACGGCGTGGCGATTGCGGTGCGCAAGACCGATACGGCGTTGCTCAATGACCTCAATCGCGCCCTCGAAGAGTTGATGCAAAACGGTGAATACCGGCGAATCCTCGCGCCCTACCGCCTGGAAACTCCGTGATGGCTAATTAATTGCGCAGAACATGAGCTGGATCAGTATTTGCCCCATGGGTGCGCTTAGAGTCGACGCCCTGCCGACTCCTCCAATAATCACGAGCGCGCTTCTCCATGAAGATCAATCTGCCGGTCACCGGTCGGAATGTGGACTTTGCCCCCGACGCCAACATCCTCTCGACCACTGACCTGACCAGCGCGATTACCTACGCCAACCAGGATTTCATCGACATCAGCGGCTACCACCGTGACGAGTTGCTGGGAATGGCCCACAACGTCCTGCGCCATCCTGACATGCCGTCCGAGGCCTTTGCCCATATGTGGCAGACCTTGAAACGCGGCCGGTCGTGGATGGGCATGGTGAAGAACCGCTGCAAGAATGGCGACCATTATTGGGTCAGCGCGTATGCGACGCCGGTGACCCGCGACGGGGCGACGGTGGAGTACCAATCGGTGCGCACCAAGCCGGATGCGTCCAGGGTGGCGGCGGCAGAACGGGCGTATGCGCGACTGCGGGCGGGCAAGGGGCGCGCGTGGCCGGCGGTTGGTCTCCAACTGAAGCTGTCGGGATGGGCGGCTGTCAGCTGCGCCGTGGCGTGGGTGCTCGGCGTAGGCCTGGCGGCGTACGCGCCAGTCTGGCAACTGCTGGGCCTGGTGGCGGGATGTGCAGTCGGCGCGGCCGGGGTGAGACTGATCGTGCGGCCCCTGGCCCAGTTGAGCCAGCGCGCCCGCCAGATTGCCGATAACCCCCTGAGCCAGGCGATCTACACCGGGCGCCGCGATGAATGCGGGCAGATCGAGTTTGCCCTGCAGATGCTCGAAGCCCAAGTGGGCGCGGTGGTCGGGCGCATCGGCGATGCCTCCCAGCGCCTGGCGGGGCACGCGGCGCAACTGGTGCGGCATCTGGACAGCAGCCAGGCCAGCACGCAGGGCCAACAGACCCAGACCGATCAGATAGCGACGGCCATTCACCAGATGGCCGCCAGCGTGGCGCAAATGGCCAGCCATGCCCAGCAGGCGTCCAGGGCGGCGGACCAGGCTGGCAACGAAACCCTTGAAGGCCATCAACGCGTGGATGAAAGCCGTGACGCGGTGATGCGCTTGTCCCAGGAGTTGGCACGGGCCACAGACGTCATCCACCAACTGGAAAGCCACAGCGGCGAAATCAGCGGCGTGCTGGAGGTGATCCGCACGATTGCCGAGCAGACCAACCTGCTGGCCCTGAATGCGGCCATCGAAGCCGCGCGGGCCGGTGAGCAGGGCCGTGGTTTTGCCGTGGTGGCCGACGAAGTGCGTGGCCTGGCCCAGCGCACGCAGCAATCGACCGATGAAATCCAGCGCATGATCAGCACCCTGCAGGGCGGCGCGCGCGACGCGGTGCAGGCCATGGCGCAGAGCAGCGAACATGTGCACGCCAGCGTCGAGCAGGCGCAACGCGCGGCGGCTGCGCTGGATGGCATCAGCCAGCGGGTCATGCAGATCACCGCCATGAGCCAGCAGATCGCGACCGCCGTGGAAGAGCAGAGCGCGGTGAGCGAGGACATCAACCGCAATATCCTCGGCATCCGCGATGCCGGTGAAGCCACGGTCAGCGCCGGCCAGCAGAGCCAGCTCAGCTCCGGTGACGTGGCGGCCCTGGCGGAGGATTTGCGCCAGTTGGCGCGGGAGTTCTGGAGTGGACGGCGCTAACCGGGTGCCCCCGTCGGAATGCAGTCACCTGTGGGAGCGGGCTTGCCCGCGAAGAGGCCCGCAAGCCCTACGCTGCGCGCAACGGAATAAACGCGTAGTTGGCCGGCACTTCAGTCGCAATCTGTGCGCCGGCATCCAGCAGTTGCTCGGCGATGTCCATGCCGGACACATGGAACACCCACTCGTTGGCCACGGATGGCTGATCCACCGCCAGCTCGATCGCCTGGGCAAACGCGTTCATGTCCGGCAGGTAGGCGGTGAAGCCATCCCCCTTGAGCGCCGTGGTGCGAATACCCAGCAAGGCGCATACCGCCTCCTTGGTCTGCACATCGTCACGGTCGGCCTGGCGCGAGCGCAGGATCAGGTCCGCCAGCGCCGGGTCGGCCAGCTCGCCGCCGACGATCAGCGCCGGGCCCTGTTCCCAGGATTGCGGCGGGCAGTCCTTGGCGGCGGGGTTCAGTGGGATATGCGGGTTGATCTCCATCGGATAGATCCGGCACACCAACGGACGGCGTTCATAGATGCGGCACAGGTTGTCTTCGTCAAGATTCCGGCAGCGGCCGGCGTTATAGGCGGCAAAGGTGATGGCTACAAACGCCTCGGTGTTGCCGCTGGGCACCACCACTGAACGCCGCTCGGCATGTTCGCGTTGCTGCTGTGGCAAGCCCAGGCCATTGCCCAGGAAACCCTCTACCAGAACGATAACGTTGCCGCCGTCCGCCGCCCACATACGGGCTTCGGCGAGGGTCAGGGGGACGTGATGGTCGGTGCAGCATTTGCCGCAGCCAACGCAGGAAAAATGGGTGTTCATGGGCGGATCTGTCACCAGGCAAGGTCAGAGGGCACGCGTGAACGGTGACGGGTTTTGACCTCTATGCACTGTTCGGTGTCTCTGGAAGCAAGTTATGCGCCAGTGCCTGTCAGTCCTCGGCGACTGCATCGCGCAGTACAAAGAACATGCCTGCGCTTGCGTACAACTCTCGGGCGCGCTGGTTGCTCTCCAGCACCTTGAGGTCGACGCAGGGTTCGCCGCGTTGCTTGAACACCTGGAAGGCCTGCAGCAACAAGGCGCGGCCCAGCCCCTGGCCCTGGGCGCAAGGGTGTATGGAAAGGTTCTTGATAAAGGCGCTGGTCCAGCACTGGGCCACGCCGAGAATGCCTTCTGCGTTGCTGGCCACCAGGCACAGCGTGGGGTCGAATTCGGCATCGGTGATGAACTGCTGCTGCCAGGTTTCCAGCGGGGGCACGCGGCCGCCGCCTTGTTCCTGGGTCATGCGCAATACCGCATGAATCGCCGGGGCCAGCTCATCGCGGTAGTGGTCCAGCTGCGTACCCGCCGGCCACTGCGGGGCCGGCAGGCTGCCGGTGAGGTCGCGACGCAGCAACTGGTAATACGTGCTCACGCGTTACAGGCCTTTTTGCGCCACGGTCTGGGCCGCCACCACCAGGCACTTGGTCAGCTCGGGCGACGAAAATTTGGTCAGTACCGCGTCGGCACCGGCCAGGCGCGCTTTTTCGCTGTTCATCGCGCTGTCGAGCGAGGTGTGCAGCAGCACATAGAGGTCTTTGAAATCCGGGGTTTCGCGCAGGGTGCGGGTGAGGGCGTAGCCGTCCATTTCCGACATCTCGATGTCGGACACCACCACGTTGATCTGCTCGACCGTGCCTTGCAGCTCCAGCAGCACATCGATGGCTTCCTTGGCACTGCGCGCGGTGTGGCAGGTGAGGCCGAGGTTGCGCAGGGTGTGTACGGATTGCTGCAGGGCCACCTGGCTGTCGTCGACCACCAGGATGCGCGCGTTGCCGAGTACTTCGGCTTCTTCCATGGTCAGGTCGGTGGGCGCCGCTTCAATCGGGGCCGGCGCGATGCCGTGGATGACTTTTTCGATGTCCAGCACCTGCACGAGGCCGCCTTCGACCTGGGTGACCCCGGTGATGAACGCGCGGTTACCGCCGGAGCCGTAGGGCGGCGGGCGGATGTCGGTGGTCAGGCAGTGCACGATCTTGCTCACCGCCTGCACATGCAGGCCCTGCTTGGATCGGCTTACATCGGTGACGATCAGGCAGCCACCGTCCGGGTCCTGCAGGGGCATTTCACCCAGGGCACGGCTCAGGTCGATGACCGCCAGCGAGTTGCCGCGCAGGGTGGCGATGCCTTTGACGTGGGGATGCGACTCCGGCAGCTTGGTCAGCGGCGGGCAGGGGATGATTTCACTGACTTTCAGCAGGTTGATCGCCATCAGCTTGCCGCTGCGCAAGGTAAAGAGCAGAAGCGAGAGAGAGTCTGCGCGGGCTTTGGTGGTGGACATAAAAACCTTCTGTGGATCAGGGATGACGATCTATAGAGAGTTATCGACTTGGGGAGGCCAGGCTTTAACCGGATTTTGTGTCGGGATGGGTCTGTAGGAGCTGGCTTGCCTGCGATAGCAGCGCTTCGGTCTTTCTGTGGAACCGGGGTGATGCTATCGCAGGCAAGCCAGCTCCCACACAAGCCAGCTCTTACACAAGCTGGCTCCTACACAAGTCCCCATTTCACCGGGGGGATGAGTCAGCCTTTCCAGACCTGCGGGTTCACCAGGTCCTGGGGACGCTGGCCGAGCAGGGCGCTGCGCAGGTTGTCGAGGGCGCGATTGGCCATGGCTTCGCGGGTTTCATGGGTGGCCGAGCCGATGTGCGGCAGGGTCACGGCGTTGCTCAGTTGGAACAGCGGCGACGCGGCCAGCGGCTCCTGCTCGTACACATCCAGCCCGGCGCCGCGGATGCGCTGGGTTTGCAGGGCTTCGATCAGCGCCGGTTCGTCGACCACCGGGCCACGGGAAATATTGATCAGGATCGCGCTGGATTTCATCAGCCCCAGCTCACGGGTGCTGATCAGGTGGCGGGTCTTGTCGCTCAATGGCACCACCAGGCACACGAAGTCCGCCTCGGCCAGCAGCTCGTCCAGGCTGCGAAATTGCGCGCCCAGCGCCTGCTCCAGCGCCGGCTTGCGGCTGTTGCCGCTGTACAGGATCGGCATGTTGAAGCCCAAGTGCCCGCGACGGGCCACGGCTGCGCCGATGTTGCCCATGCCGACGATGCCCAGGGTCTTGCCATGCACATCGCAGCCGAACAACGGCGCGCCGACACTGGCTTTCCACTCGCCGGCCTTGGTCCAGGCGTCCAGCTCGGCGACCCGGCGCGCGCTGCTCATCAGCAGGGCGAAGGCCAGGTCGGCGGTGCTTTCGGTGAGTACGTCAGGGGTGTTGGTGAGCATGATCCCGCGCTCGTTGAAGTACGGCACGTCATAGTTGTCGTAGCCCACCGAGACGCTGGACACCACCTCCAGCTTGCTCGCGCCCTGCAATTGCTCGCGTCCCAGCTTGCGGCCCACGCCGATCAGGCCGTGGGCGTGGGGCAGGGCTTCATTGAATTGAGCGTTGATGTCGCCCAGCTTGGGGTTGGGCGCGATCACCTCGAAATCCTGTTGCAGGCGTTCGATCATTTGCGGGGTGACACGGCTGAAGGCGAGGACAGTCTTTTTCATTGCAGGCGGGCTCATCGACTACGGAAGAATGCCAAGCAAGCTAACATTCTTGCGGGTGATTGTCAGGACACCGCCAAACCAATGTGGGAGCGGGCTTGCTCGCGAATGCGCAGTGTCAGCCACTATATCTGTGGCTGACCTGTCGTATTC
>NZ_JASCPP010000039.1:0-52375 GCF_029959745.1 Pseudomonas sp. PS01298
GGACAGCAACTGTGGGAGCTGGCTTGCCTGCGATGCAGACACCTCGGTTTTTCAGGAAGACCGAGGTGTCTGCATCGCAGGCAAGCCAGCTCCCACATTGACACTGCCCACTCTGGATCTGTTTTGAATCTCCAAGAGGCTACTCATGAGAACACTGAAAAACCTGCTCGGTGGCTCGCTATTGGCACTCACCGTCCTGGCACAATCAGCCACGGCCGCCGAACCTGCCAAACCCATCCACTTCGGTGACATCACCTGGGAAAGCGGCAGCCTGATCACCGAGGTCCTGCGCCTGATTGTCGAGAAAGGCTACGGCCTGCCCACCGACACCTTGCCCGGCAGCACCGTGAGCCTGGAAGCGGCCCTGGCCAAGGACGATATCCAGGTGATCGGCGAAGAGTGGGCCGGGCGCAGTCCGGCGTGGGTCAAGGCCGAAAGCGAAGGCAAAGTGTTCGGCCTGGGCGACACGGTCAAGGGCGCGACCGAAGGGTGGTGGGTGCCGGAATACGTGATCAAGGGCGACGCGGCACGCGGTATCAAACCGTTGGCGCCGGACCTCAAGTCGGTGGCCGACCTGGCGCGCTACAAGGATGTGTTCCGCGATCCCGAAGACCCGACGCGTGGGCGTTTCCTCAACAGCCCTACCGGCTGGACCTCGGAGATCGTCAACAGCCAGAAACTCAAGGCCTACAAGCTCACTGACAGCTTCGTCAACTTCCGCACCGGCTCCGGCGCGGCGCTGGATGCCGAGGTCGCGTCGTCGATCCGGCGTGGCAAGCCGGTGTTGTTCTACTACTGGTCGCCGACCCCGCTGCTGGGGCGTTTCAAGCTGATCAAGCTGGAAGAACCGCCGTTCAACGCCGAAGCCTGGAAGACGTTGTCCGACGCGAAAAACCCCAACCCGATCGGCACCCGTTCGATGCCGGCGCGCCTGGCGATTGGCGTGTCCGCGCCGTTCAAGGCGCAGTACCCGCAACTGGTGAGCGTGTTTGAGAAGGTCGACCTGCCGATTGATCTGCTCAACGGCATCCTCGGGGACATGAGTGAAAAACGCACCCCGCCCCGCCAGGTGGCTGAAGCCTTCCTCAAGGACCATCCGCAGGTCTGGCAGCAGTGGGTTCCGGCGGATGTCGCCGCCAAGGTCAAGGAGGCGCTGTGATGCTGAAGATGTTTGCTGGCGTCGTCCTCTCGTTGATCGCCGGCCAGGTGTTGGCCGCCGAACCCGCCACCTTGCGCATCGGCTACCAGAAAAGCTCGGTGAGCATGGTCCTCGCCCGTGAGCACAAACTCTTCGAAGCGGCGTTGCCCGGCACCCAGGTGCAGTGGATTGAATTCCTCGGCGGCCCGCCGCTGATCGAAGCCCTCAACGGCGGCAGCCTGGACATCGGCAATATCGGCGACATCCCGCCGATCTTCGCCCAGGCCGCCGGCATCGAATTGCAGTACTTTGCCGTCGAGCCCAACGAGGGCAAATCCGAAGCAGTGCTGGTGCCCAAGAACAGCAACGTGCAAAGCGTGGCCGAACTCAAGGGCAAGCGCGTGGCGTTGCTCAAGGGCTCCAGCGCGCACAACCTGTTCCTCAAGAGCCTGCTGCGCGCCGGCTTGCAATGGAAGGACGTCGACGTGGTGTACCTGTCGCCCTCGGATGGGCGCGCCGCCTTTGAACAGGGCAAGGTCGACGCCTGGGTGGTGTGGGATCCGTACTATTCGGCGGCGGTGGTCGACGGCTCCGCCCGCGTGCTCGGCGATGGCCAGGGCCTCAATCCTGCGGGCACGTTCTTCGTCGCCAGCAGCGCGTTTGTGCAACAGCACCCGCAAGCCATCGGCCCGATTATCCAGACCCTGGCCAAGGCGCAGCGCCTGTCCCTCGACCAGCCCGAGGAAAGCATCGCCTTGATGGCCAAGACCCTCGGCCTGCCACCGGCGGTGGTCAAGAGCTACTTCGAACACCGTTCGTCGACCGCGATCCGCCCGCTGCAAGCCAGCGACATCGCCACTCAGCAACGCACCGCCGACCTGTTCTTCGCCAACGGCCTGATCCCGAAAAAGGTCGATGTGCAGCAAGTCGTCTTCAAGGCCCCATGACCTTGCAGGGGCCCGGAAAACCGAGCTCCTACGGAGGCGGGCAGGCGCTATTCCATTATCAGTGAGCAGACCATGCAACCGATCTACATCGACTTTCTCAACGGCCTCGACATCGACGAGCTGGGCCTCACTAACGATGAAATCCTCGTCGCCATCGAAGCCAGCCTGGGTATCCAGGGCCGGGGCGAGGCGGTGATCGAGCCGCGTACCCACCTGATTCCCGGCGGCGGTATCAACGGCCACTTCAACGTACTGCGCGGTGTACTCGGCGGTGATATCGGCTACGCCGGCGTCAAGGTGGTGGGCGATTTTGTCGACAACTACCGCAAGGGCCTGCCCTCGGAATTGGCGATCCTCAACCTGCTGGACCCGGCCACGGGCATCCCCAGGGCGATCCTCGACGCTTCGGCGATCACCGACATGCGCACCGGCGCGGTCACCGCCATTGGCGCCAAATACCTGGCCCGGCCCGACAGCAAAGTGCTGGCGCATATCGGCGCGCGCGGCACCGCGTATTGGAACGTGCGGCTGCTCGATCACCTGTTCGACTTCGATGAAATCCGCGTGCATTCGCGCCGCAGCGAAAGCCGCGAAGCCTTCGCCGAGCGCCTGCGCCGCGACCTCGGCAAACCGGTGATTGTCACCGACGACTGGGAGTCCACCGTGCGCGGCGCCGACATCGTGGTCGAAGCTTCGCGCCTGGAGCAACCCGAGCCGTTGCTGCGCACCGACTGGATCAAGCCCGGCGCCTTTGTCGTGCCCTACGGCACCATGAGCGCGGTGGAGCTGTCGCTCACCGACATCATGAGTAAGCTGGTGGTGGATGATTGGGGCCAGTGCAAGGGCGGCATGTTTGGCGCGTTGCGTGCGCACGTGGACGCCGGAAAACTCAGCGCCGAGACCTTGCACGCCGAGTTGGGGCAGATCGTCGCCGGCTTGAAAAGCGGCCGTGACAACCCCGAGGAAACCATCCTGTTCTGGCACCGCGGCTTGAGCCTCAGCGACATCGCCCTGGGCCATGCGTTGCTGGAAAAAGCCAAGCGCCTGGGGATTGGCCAGCGGCTGCGCTGGGCATGATTCACTTCGACTCCCAAGGGTTGGCGCTCGCCGATTTGCTGGCGATTGCCCGGCAGGATGCCCCGGCGGATTTCACCGTCCGGGCGCGACAACGTATCGACGCAGGCCATCGGTTGCTGCTCGAGTTGACGGCCGCAGGCACACCGATCTATGGCGTGACCACCGGCCTCGGTGCGGCCGTGGATACGCAGGCGCCGCCGCTGCAGGCGAACATTCCCCTGGGGCGTGCGGTGGGCGTCGGACGCCTGGCCAATCGACAGGAAGTGCGCGCGATCACGGCGGCGCGCCTGGCCGGATTGGCTCAGGGCCGCGCGGGGATTTCACCGGCGGCAGCGGACGCCTTGCTGGCGTTGCTCAACTCGGGTGTCGAGCCCGAGGTGCCACTGCTCGGATCACTGGGCGAGAGCGACCTGGCGCCCCTGGCACACCTGAGCCTGGCGCTGGACGTGCCGTTGACCGGCAAGGATGGCCTGGCGCTGGTGTCGGCGAATGCGGCGAGTGTCGGGCTGGGCGCCTTGCTGGTCTTCGAGGCGCGGCAGGCGTTGGAGGCCTTGATGGCGGCGCTGGCGTTGGCGTGCGAAGGCTACCGCGCCAACCTCAGCCCGTTCCAGCCGTGGGCGTCACGCCTGCGCCCGGCGCCAGGGCAGACTGAACAGTCGGCCGCGTTGTTGCAGTTGCTGGCCGGCGGCGAGCTGGCAGACCAGCCCCGCCGCCTGCAGGACCCGCTGAGCTTCCGCTGTGCCACGGTGGTCCAGGGCGCGGCGCAGCAGGCGTTGCAGCAATTGCATGCACTGGTCGAACTGGAACTGCGCAGTGGTGCGGATAACCCGGCGTTGATCAGCGAAGACGCGTTGGTCTTGGCCACCGCCAATTTTGACAGCACTCATCTGGCGCTGGCCGCCGAAGGCTTGGGCCTGGCACTGAGTCGCGTCGCCGCGTGTAGCGCCGAACGGATTGCCAAGCTGCTTTCGCCGACGTCCAGCGATTTACCGCGTTTTCTGATCACCCAGCCAGGGCACGTGGGGATGGCGGCGTTGCAGCGCACCAGCTCGGCACTGGTCGCCGAGATCGGGCATTTGGCCAATCCGTTGCCCGCTGTGAGCGTGCCGGTGGCGGACCGCGTGGAAGACTACGCCGGGCAGGCGCTGGCTGTGGTCGACAAGACCCGCCGCCTGACCGAGCGCGTGTTGTGGCTGGCAAGTATCGAGCTGATCGTGGCGGCACAGGCGGTGGACCTGCGCGGCCCCTTGCGGCTGGGGCAGGGCGTGCGGCAGATTCATGCCGCGGTGCGCAGCCGCGTGGCGCACCTGGATCAGGATCGCTCGGGCTCGGTGGATGTACTGGCGCTCGCCACCTTCCTCGAATCCAGCCCCTTCCCCCTGTAGGCGCCGGCAAGCCGGCTGCAACAGGGGGCGTGTGTGTTTATGGATTTTCGGCGGCCAGGGCGGCAATCACCGCTGGCCGCTCACCCACGCGCTGTTCAAACGCCGCCAGCGCCGGCCAGTCGCCCAGGTCGATAGCGTGAAATGCCGCCCAACGCAGCACCACGAACAGGTACGCATCCGCCACCGAGTACTCGCCCAGCAGGTAATCCTTGTGCTCCAAGGTCTTTACCAGCACCGCGAAACGCTTGAACAGGGTGGCCTGGAACAGGCCACGCACCTCGCCCTGGATCGCGCTGTTGAAAAACACCGCCAGCCCGCCATGAATTTCGGTGGCGATAAAATTCAGCCATTCCTGCAAACGCACTCGCTCCCAGCTGCCGTTGGCGGGGGCGAGGTGGGCGGCGGGCTTGAGGTCGGCCAGGTACTGCAGGATCGCACTGGCTTCGGTCAGTACCTGGCCGTTGTCCAACTGCAGCGCGGCGACGTAGCCCTTGGGGTTGATCTGCAGGAAATCCTCGCCGTCGGCGGTGGTTTTGGCCTGGTTATCGACCTGCACCAGCTCGAACGGCAGCGCCAATTCGCGCAACACGATATGCGGGGCGAGTGAACAGGCGTTGGGGAAGAAATACAGTTTCATCTGCGGCAGCTCCGTTGAATTTGCGCCAGTCTCACGGGCATGGCACCGTGCGTAAAATTAAACCTTCAGACCCCTGCCATAAGGACAGCTACTGCCATGATGAACCTGATGCACTGGCGCCTGCTGGTGGCCGTGGCTGATCGCGGCAGCATCACCGCCGCCGCCGAAGCGGTGGGCATGACGCAATCGGCCGCCAGCCAGGCCATGGCCAGCATGGAGGCGACCCTGGGTGCGCAGCTGTTTACCCGTGAACCGCGCAAGACCTTGCCCACTGCCTTGGGCATGAGCGTGATTGAGCAGGCGCGGGTGATGCTCGGCGCCTTGCAGACGATTCGCAGCACCGTGGATGAAGCTCGCCCGATGCTGCGTGGGACGATTCGCATCGCCAGTTTCCCGATGGTGCTCGCGACCTTTCTGACACCGCTGCTGCAACGCTTCGCGCAGTTGTACCCGGGCATCGAGGTCACCACCCTGGATGTCACCGACAACGAAGTGCTGACCCTGCTCGACGCCAACCTGATCGACCTGGGCGTGGTGCTCAACCCCAAGCCCGAGCGCAATGCCACGGTACTGGGGCGCGATTTGTGGATGGCGGTGCTGCCGGTCAACCATGCGCTGGCGCAGCGCCCGGCCGAGGCCAGCGTGTCGCTGGCGGAGCTGCTCGAACAACCGTTCGTGCTCGCCACCGGCGGTTGCACCGCCAACGCCCGCAGCCTGGGGGCCGCCGCGGGGCTGACGGTCAGCGATATCCGCGTGGAAGTGCGCGAATGGAGCAGTGCCTTCAGCCTGGTGCGTGAAGGCGTCGGCGTGACGCTGGTGCCGGAAATGGCCTTGCCGGCCCAGCGCACCGGCCTGCGCGTCATGCCGCTGACGGTGCCGCTGCACCGCGAATTCGCGCTGGTGGGTTCCTCTGCCCGCGTGCCTTCGGCCGCTACCAGCGCATTGTTGAAAATGCTTGCTGACTAGTGGCCTTGCATAGCGCCAAGCCCTGTCTATGCTCACCCAGAACCGTTGATGACGCTTGGCATATAAAGCGTTTCGGATGGTTATTTCCCCATGAAGGTGTGGCTGCACTGTCCAACAAATGAATGGAATGCGCCTTCGAGGCGCCGGGAATCCAGGGTGATCTGACCATGTTCAACCGCCATCACAAATCCGACCTGCTTGAAATCCAGCGTTTCTCCTGCGCACTCACCGAATCCAACGCCAAACTCGCCGCCATCAGCCGCTCCATGGCGATGATCGAGTTCGACCGCGACGGTGTGATCCTCGATGCCAACGACAACTTCTGCAAAACCATGGGCTACAACGCCGAGGAAATACGCGGCAAACATCACCGCATCTTTTGCGACGAGGCCTACACCCACACCGACGCCTACGCCAAGCTGTGGCGCGACCTGGCGCGGGGCGAGGCCCTCAGTGGCACCTTCATGCGCTTGAACAAGCATGGCCAGGAAGTGTGGCTGGAAGCCAGCTATATGCCGGTGCTGGGCCCGGACAACCACGTACAGAGCGTGATCAAAGTCGCGTCGGATATCTCCGCGCGGGTGCACCACGAGCATGAAAACCAGAGCCTGATCGACGCCATCGGCCGCTCGATGGCGGTGATCGAGTTCACCCCGCAGGGGCAGATCATCAATGCCAATGAGAACTTCCTGAGGACGGTGCAGTACTCCCTGGATGAGATCGTCGGCCAGCACCACAGCATGTTCTGCCATCGCAGCGAGGTGGAGTCGCCGGCCTACAAGGCGTTCTGGGCTTCGCTCAATCGCGGCGAATACCACTCGCACCGCTTCGAGCGCAGGAATAAATACGGCAAGACGCTGTTCCTGGAGGCGTCCTACAACCCGATCTTCGACGCCAGCGGGCGGCTGTACAAAGTGGTCAAGTTTGCCAGCGACATCACCGACCAGGTCACCACCCTGCGCACCGCCGCCGACTCGGCCCACGCCACTTCGGTACAGAACGACGCCTGCGCACGCAAGGGCTCGGAGGTGGTGCAGCAGACCGTGCAGATCATCGAGGAGATTTCCCACGACCTGAACCAGGCGGCGCAGAGTATCGACGCGGTGAGCAAACAGTCGGACATCATCGGCGCCATCGTGCAGACCATCCGCAGCATTGCCGAGCAGACCAATATGCTTGCGCTGAACGCGGCCATCGAAGCGGCGCGGGCCGGCGAGCATGGGCGCGGTTTTGCGGTGGTGGCCGACGAGGTGCGCAGCCTGGCGGCGCGGACCAGCCAGGCGACGGTGGAGATTGTCGAGGTGGTGCGCAAAAACCACGACCTGTCGCTGAGCGCGGTGTCGAGCATGCAGTCGAGCTTGAGCCGCACAGGGCTGGGGGTGGAATTGGCGAACGAGGCGGGGCAGGTGATCCTGGAGATTCAGGAAGGCTCACGGCATGTGGTAGATGCGATCAGTCAGTTCAATTCGACGTTGCAACTGCAATAAACGCATGAAGGAGCCGGCTTGCCGGCGATAGCATCACCTCGGTCTGGATTCACCGAGGCGCCTGCATCGCCGGCAAGCCGGCGCCTACCGTTGATCAGGTTGCCCGTTAGATGGCGGCCAGGGTTTCTTTCACCGCCTGTGCCTGCGGGTCAGCGGTTTTCGCCGCTACCTGCTGCTCTTGCTGCTGCTTCAGGCGCTCGGCCACTTGCTTGGAAATGGCGTCCTGCTTTTCCTGCGACATGTTCTGCACATCCGCCTCGGTCAAGCCTTGTTCCTTGAGCAGTTGCTCACGGATGCGTTCGGCCGGGGACTTGCTCATGTAGTCAGTGAAATCGGCCCGCGCGGTGCTGGTGCTGCTGCCCGCTGCCGGCACATCGGTGGTTGCGGTGGTCGCCGCCGTGGTGGCCTGCAACTGCACGCGGGTCTTGGCAAAGGCTTCGTCGATGCGATCGTTGGCCTTGTCCAGTTCCTTCTGCGCGGCCGGTACGGTCACGCTTTGCTGCGCCGCTTGCACGGCACCGCTGTACAGCGCGCTGGCGGCAGCATTGGCGGGGTCCATGTCGGGCCGCTTGATCTGTTGAATGGTCGACACCGCTTGGGTGTTGTTGTTAACCAGCATGATCGGTCACCTGGGAAAATGGTCGGTGCCAGTGCTGGAGCAATTAGCATGCCGGGTCGCATCACCCCGGTTTTATTGGGGATGGCCTGGCCGCCGCGGCAAACATTGTCCCGCCGGCGGCCAACCGTTGCCGTCAGTGGGCGATGTTTTCCAGCGCCAGGTTGCGCGTGCGCGGGCCGAACCAACTGATGGTGATCATTACGATCAGCATACTGCTGGCAATAAACGCGAGGACGCCCGGCGTGCCCAGGTGCTCGAGGATAAACCCGATCAACAGGCTGCTGAACACCGTGGACAAGCGGCTGAACGAGTAGCAGAACCCGACCGCCCGCGCGCGGATGTTGGTGGGGAACAGTTCGCTCTGGTACGAGTGATAACTGAAGCTCAGCCAGGCGTTGCAGAAGGTGATCATCACCCCGCAGATCACCAGCCCCACCGCCGTGGTCTGCAGGGCGAACAGGCTGCCGAAGATCATCGCGCCCATGGCCGAGCCGACGATCTGCCACTTGTTTTCAAAGCGGTTGGCCACCTTCACAAACAGCAACGGCCCCAACGGGTAGGCGAGTGTGATGATAAAGGCGTACAGCAAGCTGTGGGTCACGCTCACGCCCTGGCCCGACAACAGCGCCGGCAACCAATTGCCGAAGCCGAAAAAACCGATGGCCTGGAACACGTGGAACACAATCAGCATCAACGCGCGGCGCCGGTACGGTGGTTGCCAGATATCCGCAAATCGGCCGTTGCCCTGCACGCTGACGGCTTCGGGTTCCGGTGCATCCAGCGGTTTGCCGTGATCCTTCTGGCAGCGCGCCTCCAGGCTGTCCATGATCTGGCCGGCTTCATCAAAGCGGCCTTTTTGCGCGAGCCAGCGCGGTGACTCCGGCAAGCGCTTGCGCAGTTGCCAGATAAACAGCGCAAACACTGCACTGCTCAGCACCACCCAACGCCAGCCCGAGACCCCGAACGGCGCCTGGGGCACCAGCCACCACGACATCAGCGCCACTGCTGGCACCGACAGGAACTGAATAAAAAACGCAAAGGCGAACGCCGAGCTGCGCATGCGCTTGGGCACCAGTTCCGAGAGGTAGGCATCGATCGTCACCAGCTCGATGCCCAGGCCGATGCCGACCAGAAAGCGCATGCAGATGATGCCCAGGGCTGATGTCTGGATGCCCATCAGCACGGTGGCCACGGTGTACCAGATCAACGCAAAGGTGAAGATCGCCCGGCGCCCGAAACGGTCGGCGATGGGGCTGAGCAGGCTGGCGCCCAGGAACAGCCCGAGGAAGGTCGCCGAGGCGAACGCCGCCTGATCCGAGAAGCCAAACACGCCCTCGCTGCCCATGTGGAAAATCCCGTCCGTGATCAGGCCGGGGCTGATGTAGGCGGTCTGGAACAGGTCATACAGCTCGAAAAAGCCGCCGATAGACAGCAACGCCACCAGGCGCCAGACGGTAGCGACGGCGGGCAGGCGGTCAATACGCGCGCTGATGTGGGCGGCGCGGACTGGGTCGATGCCGTCTGTAGCGGGGAGTGCAGGCATGGTGCGGGAAACTCAGTAAGTGATCGGAATCTCGAAATTTTCCTGGAAGGCATCATCGACCGGATGGTAACCCAACACCCGCGTGGTTTCGCTCAGGTCCAGGCGCTTGAAACGATTATTGGAAATGCCGTGGGCGATCAGGTGCTTGACGCCCTCGGCCTCCACCGACCGTTGCAGCAGTTGCACCGCGTCACGTGGGCTGAGCCAGGCGCTGAGGTCGCGCGCGTTGTTCAGGTCATGGGTCGCGGGGAACTCGAAGGCGCCGATGCGCAGGGCAATCGTCGACAGGGGGGTCTTGGCCGCGTAATAGCCACAGAGTGCCTCGCCGTAGCATTTGCTCACGCCGTACAGGTTGGCGGGCATGACTTGCATGCCGGGCGTGATCTGGCGATCCACTGGGTAGCCTTCGATGGTTTGCGCGCTGCTGGCGAACACCAGGCGCTGCACACCGGCGGCCACGGCGGCTTCGAACAGGTGAGTGGTGGCGAGGATATTGTTGGGCAGCAATTCGTCGAACGTGGCGCTGGCATGGGGGATGCCGGAAAGGTGCACGATCACGTCGATGCCGTCGAGCAGGGCGGCGAGGCTGGATTTGTCGCTGAGGTCGGCCTGCACGAAGCGGTGCTCGCCGAGATTGAAGTCCGGGGCGATACGGTCGGTGAGGGTGAAGCGGTAGCGGTCTTTCGAGGCTTCGAAAAACGTTTTGCCGATGCGACCGCAGGCACCGGTCAGCAGTACATTGATTCCTTTCACGTGCAATTCCTTAGTTGTGACCGGCAAGGGCAAAGGTCTGGAAGCCCTGATGCTGGCCGAGGCGTTGATAGTAAGCGGCAATGGCGGGGTAGGGCGGCCGCGTCATGGGGGTCATCTGCCAGCGGTGCACCGAGAGGCCGATGAGGATATCGGCGAGGGTGAATTCATCCCCGGCCACGTAGGCATTGGTGCGAGCAAGTTGTTGTTCGAGGAGGCCCATCTTGTCGTTCCAGCGCTGCACGGCGGCGGCAATCTGCGCTGCGTCGAGGCCGTCCGGGTTGTTGCGCACCAGCGCGGTGAAGGCGTCGCCCCAGGCGCGGTTGAGTTCGATGGCCTGCCAGTCGATCCACTGCTCGACACGCGCCCGCGGCGCAGGCTCGGCGGGCAGCAGGTCGGTGCGTTGGTAGAGGCTGACGAGGTAGCGACAGATGGTGTTGGATTCCCACAACACACCGTGATCGTCAATCAGCACCGGCACCTGGGCGTTGGGGTTCAGCTCAAGGAATTCGGCGGACTGGGTCGGCTTGAAACCGATGCCCCAGTCTTCGCGCACGTAGTCGATGCCCAGTTCCTGGCAGGTCCACAGTACTTTTCGCACGTTGATGGAAGACGTGCGACCCAAGATTTTCAGTGAGTGTCCCATGGTGCTTCCCTGGCAGTGGAGAGCAGCCAATCTAGCAGGGGGCGCCGAGGACAGCGAGTGCCTGACGCGACCACCGATGATTTCGGGCTCAGGTACTCTCGCGCACCTGCAGCTCAAACCCCATGTCCACCACGGGTTTGGCGATCTTGTTGCCGGCCATGATCGTCAACAAATGCTCCGCCGCTCGCCGGCCGATGGCTTCACGCGGTGTGCTGATGCTGCTCAGGCGCGGCACCATGAAGGAGGAGGCCGGCAAGTCGTTGAAGCCCAGCACCGCGACGCGCTCGGGTACTTTGATGCCATGGCGCATGGCCTCCAGCAGCGCGCCCTGGGCCAGGTCGTCGTTGCCGAAGAAGATCGCGTCCACCTCCGGATGGGCCGCCAGCAATTGCAAGAACAGCTCGCCACCCAGGCCGACCGAGGACGGGCGTGGCGTCAGCAGTTCCAGCGCGGGGTCGTACATCCCCGCCTGTTGCAGCGCACGGCGGAAACCTTCGCCGCGCAGCAAGGTGCGTTGGTCCAGTTGCGCGCCGATATAGGCCAGTCGCTTGCGCCCACGGGACAGCAAGTGCGCGGCAGCGGTTTCGCCGGCCGCCACCTGCGAGAAGCCCACGCAGTTCACGCCGGCGTTGGGGTCCAGGTCCATCATGTAGACGCACGGCACGTTGCTGGCCTCGACCATCCGTCGGGCGCTTTCGGTGCGGTCGAAGCCGGTCAGCAGCAAACCCCGCGGCTGGTAAGCCATGTAGTTGCGCAGCAGGTTTTCTTCTTCATCGCGCGAATAATGCGAGTTGCCGATCAGCACTTCAAAGCCCTTGGGCCGCAGCACCTGGTGGATGGCCTCGAGGGTTTCGATAAATAAAAGGTTGGACAGCGACGGCACCAGCACCACCACTGAATGGCTCTGCGCAGAGGCCAGCGCACGGGCGGCAGGGTTGACCACGTAGTTGAGTTCGGCGGCGGCGTGCTGCACTTTTTCCACCAACTCGGTGGCAACGGTGCTGATGCCACGCAGGGCGCGGGACGCGGTAATGGGGCTGACGCCGGCCAGGCGGGCGACTTCGTTGAGGGTAGGGCGGCCCGTCGTGCGGGTATTTTTATCGTTCTTGGAGGTCATCAGGCGGCTTGCCAAACAAAAATCGAGGCACTAAGGTAGCGCTGTCTCCAAAGGCCTGCAAATTCTTGAAGAAAGGGTTGCCTGATCCTGTTCAAAACCATTGGAGCGGATGCACGCGTCACTCCATAAAAAAAGACAAGACGGCGCGGGAAAAGCCTGTTTTTGCACTAGCCTTACAGCGTGCAAAGGTAGCGCTATCTGCGTCCTGAGGTGTTTCATGAGTCAACCTGTTACCGCCCTGGTCATCATGGGTGTTTCCGGCTGTGGCAAGTCCAGCGTCAGCGAGGCCCTGTGCCGCCTGAACGGTGCCACCGCCATTGAAGGCGACAGCTTTCACCCCGCCGCGAACATCGAGAAGATGAGCGCCGGCCACCCCCTCAACGACGACGACCGTGCCGGCTGGCTCGACATCCTGTGCGATGAGCTGCGCCGTTCGCTCAAGGCCGGTGAGCATCCGGTGCTGACGTGTTCGGCGCTGAAAAAGAAATACCGCGACCACCTGCGCGAAGCCGCGCCGGGCCTGGGGTTTGTCTTTCTGGAGCTGACGCGTGCCGTGGCCGCCGACCGCGTGTCCCATCGCCCCGGCCATTTCATGCCGGCCAGCCTGATCGACAGCCAGTTCGCCACCCTCGAATCGCCCGTCGGCGAACCGCTGACCCTGGCCCTGAATGCCAGCGAAGACAGCGTCGAGGCATTGGCCGAGCAAACCAATGCCTGGTGGCTGAAACACGGTTTTGAACCATCCAAATAATTTTTTGCCGGAAAAGATAGCGCTATCCCCGGCGACAAATTGAATACCGGCTTTAATAACAACAACAAACAGGAGAGACCCCCCATGTTTGGCATGTCCCACGAGTCCTACCTGCTGCTTGATGCAGTGGTCACTATCATCGGTCTGATCTTTCTGATCACCAAGTTCAAGGTGCACCCGTTCATTGCACTGATCATCGCGGCCGGCTTCCTTGGCCTGACCTCGGGCATGCCCGTGGACAAGATCATCAAGGCGTTCCAGGACGGCTTCGGCGGGGTGCTCGGCTTTGTCGGCATCATCCTTGCGCTGGGCACCATGCTCGGCAAGATGATGGCCGAATCCGGCGGCGCCGATCAGATCGCCCAGACCCTGATCCGCGCCTTCGGCAAGGAAAAGGTTCAGTGGGCGATGATGTTCGCCGCGTTTCTGGTGGGCATCCCGCTGTTCTTCGAGATTGGTTTTGTATTGCTGATCCCGCTGGTGTTCATCGTCGCGCGCCGCACCGGCGTGTCGCTGATCAAGATCGGCATCCCGCTGCTGGCCGGCCTCTCGGCGGTGCACGGGCTGGTGCCACCGCATCCGGGCCCGCTGCTGGCCATCGGCGTGTTTGGCGCGGACATCGGCAAGACCATCCTGTATGGCCTGATCGTCGCACTGCCGACCGCCATCATTGCCGGCCCGATCTTCGGCACGTTTATCGCCAAGTACATCCCGGGCAATCCGTCCCAGGAACTGGTGGACCAACTGGCCCGCGAACCTGAGTCGAAAACCCTGCCGAGCTTCAGCATCACCCTGATCACTGTGCTGCTGCCGGTGTTCCTGATGCTGCTGAAAACCTTCGCCGACATCGCATTGGTCGAAGGCCACGTGGTGCGCAACTGGATGGACATGATCGGCCACCCGATCACTGCGCTGCTGCTGGCATTGCTGCTGTCGCTGTACACCTTTGGCCATCGCCAGGGCATCCATTCCAAGCAGATCCTCAAGCTGCTCGACGCCAGCCTTGCGCCGACCGCCGCGATCATCCTGATCATCGGCGCCGGTGGCGGTTTCAAGCAGATGCTGGTGACCAGCGGCGTGGGTGACGTGATCGGCCACATGGCGGTGAACGCGCAGATCAACCCGATCCTGCTGGCCTGGCTGGTGGCGGCGGTGATTCGTGTGGCAACCGGGTCGGCGACCGTGGCGACCATTACCGGCGCCGGCATCGTGGTACCGGTGGTGGGCATGATTCCAGGGGTCAACCGTGAGTTGCTGGTGTTGGCGACGGGCGCAGGTTCGTTGATCCTGTCGCACGTCAATGATGCGGGGTTCTGGCTGGTGAAGCAGTACTTCAACATGACCGTGGCCGAGACCTTCAAGACCTGGACGGCGATGGAGACCATCCTGTCGGTGGTGGCGCTGATCTTTATCATGCTGCTGTCGTTGGTGGTCTGACAGGCAGGCCATGATGCCGGGGTGAAAACCCCCTCCAAATGTGGGAGCGGGCTTGCCCGCGAGTGCGCTAGATCAGTCGCCAGATACATGACTGATACTGCGCATTCGCGAGCAAGCCCGCTCCCACATTTTTGACCGCGTTGCGGGATCAGGCCTTGGTGATCAAGCCATCCGCCCGGAACATCCCGCGAATGCCGCGCACCGCCTGGCGAATCCGGTCCTGGTTTTCGATCAGCGCAAAGCGCACGTGATCGTCGCCGTACTCACCAAAGCCGATCCCCGGTGATACACACACCTTGGCTTCGAGCAGCAGCTTCTTGGCAAATTCCAGCGAGCCCATGGCGGCATACGCCTCGGGAATCTTCGCCCAGACGTACATCGACGCCTTCGGGTTTTCCACCATCCAGCCCAACTCATGCAGACCCTTGACCAGCACATTGCGGCGCTGGCGGTACTGTTCGGCGATGTCTTTGACGCACTGTTGGTCGCCTTCCAGCGCAGCGATCGCCGCCACCTGCAGCGGGGTGAAGGTGCCGTAGTCGTGGTAGCTCTTGATACGGGCCAGGGCGTTGACCAGTTCCGGGTTGCCGACCATGAAGCCGATGCGCCAGCCGGCCATGTTGTAGCTCTTGGACAGGGTGAAAAACTCCACCGCAATGTCCTTGGCGCCCGGCACCTGCATGATCGACGGGGCTTTCCAGCCGTCGTAGACGATGTCGGCGTAGGCCAGGTCATGCACCACCAGCACGTCGTACTGCTTGGCCAGCGCAATCACGCGCTCGAAGAAATCCAGCTCCACGCACTGCGCGGTCGGGTTGGACGGGAAACCGAGAATCATCATCTTCGGCTTGGGAATCGAGCCGCGAATCGCACGTTCCAGCTCGGCGAAGAAGTCCACGCCAGGCACCAGCGGTACCGAACGCACCTGGGCGCCGGCAATCACGGCACCGTAGATGTGAATCGGGTAGCTGGGGTTCGGCACCAGCACGGTATCGCCCTGGTCCAGGGTGGCCAGCATCAAGTGCGCCAGGCCTTCCTTGGAACCGATGGTCACGATGGCTTCCGACTCGGGGTCGATGTCCACTTCATAGCGGTCCTTGTACCAGCGCGAAATGGCGCGGCGCAGGCGCGGAATGCCCTTGGAAGTGGAGTAGCCGTGGGTGTCTTCGCGCTGGGCGACGGTGACCATCTTCTCCACGATATGCGGTGGCGTGGCGCCGTCAGGGTTACCCATGCTCAAGTCGATGATGTCTTCGCCGCGCCGACGCGCAGCCATCTTCAGCTCGGCAGTGATATTGAAAACATACGGGGGGAGTCGATCAATGCGCGCAAAGCGGCGCGGCGAACCTTGGTCTGCCATTGTTGCCTCGAGAGTACGTAAGCGCCCGGAACCGTCCGAGCGACGTCGGCCACTGCGGTGGCCTGCGGGGCAGACAATACGGTCGATGATGGCCAGTTGTCCAGATGCGTAGGAAAATTTTCTGCATGGAGTCCAGCGCGGATATGCCCCTATACTCGATGCGGGTTTGTTCCCTCATAAGAAGGAGACTGTTCGTATGGATCAGCAGACAAGACAACCGTTGGAGCCACGCATGGAAGCCGGTAAAGCCCTGGTGATCGCCGGGGTGCAAGGGCGTTATTCGAAGGCCACCGTGGGCGATATCCCCAAGCTGTGGGAGTTGTTCGACACCTGCGTCAAGGACATCAAGAAGCGCGTTGGCGGCGTGACCTATGGGGTGTGCCACAACCCCAGACATGACGAATTCGACTACATGGCCGGGGTTGAAGTCCCCACCAAGGGCGATGTACCGAGCAACTTCGAGTCCATCGAAATTCCGCCGCTCAACTACGCCGTGTTCCCGCACTACGGTCCGGTGCAGGCGCTGGAGCAGACCTACGAACGCATCATGTTCGAATGGTTGCCGCACTCGGGCTACAAGGTGATGGGCGCGGATTTCGAGCGTTACAGCGCGGATTTTGATGCGCGCAAGGGCATCGGGACAGTGGAGATCTGGCTGCCGGTTCAAGCCAAGGCCTGATGCAACGCGATTGAGCTGCCTGGGCAGCTCAATCGATACCGTCACTCGCTGAGCAGGCGCCCGATGAAGGACTGGCGACCCGCGTGAATGCCGCTGCTCTGCAGTGTGCTGTTGAACGTTACCCACTCCACCAGGCTGATTTGGCCGTGCTCGGGACGTCCGTTGGGGTCTCGCCATGCATTGGCGATGCCGTCCACACCAAAGGTGGCGTCCGGTTGACTGTCCGGGTTGAACCGGAGCAACTGGATGACGCTGCCATTGCCATTGCGGGCCAGTGCCACGATTTTCTGATCAGGCTGGACCACCACGCTGGTAAAACGGAAACCGTCGGCGTTTTTTTCCAGCGGCTTGCCGGCATTAAAGGCGGGATCGGGTTGGCCGTTGGCCAGCAGGATGGCCACGAAGTTCTTGTCCCCCGGGGTGGTATAGCTACTTCCGACAATCGCTATTCTGCCTTCCTGGCCCTTGGCCAGTGCAGTGACTTGTCTGTTTTGCTTATTGTCGAAGGGCAATACGGCGAAGCCATTTGTACCGAAGCTGCCGTCAAGTTCACCATTATCCGTCAGGCCGACGATGTAGGCCTCGCGTTTGTCGCCCAGCTTGGTCGTGCCGGCAACTACGAAGCCTTTTTGAGTGATCAACACACTGTCGAGTTGGGAATTAACCAACGTATTCGGTCTGTCGTTTCCGAAGTTGATGACCTCGCCGTTGACTCCGAGTTGGTAGATAAAGGTGTCAGTGCCGTCACTGAATACGGCGACAATCTTGTTGTCGGCCTGCCCGGCCTTGTTGTCAGTCTGCACGGCCTTGTCGTCGGCCTGCACGGCTAAACCGCCTTTGATGCTCACGGGAAAGACCGCTTTATCCAGTTCCCTTATGCCGTTTTCGCCAAACTGCAGGTCCGCGTTGCCATCCTCCGCATTGAATCGAGTAATAAATGCGCGATGCTCATTTCCCAGTGCAGCCAGCAAAACGGGCTTTCCATTAGGTTGAATGATCAGGTCCATGAGGACGGCTGATTCTGCAAGGCGCGTGTATCCGGTCCCGAACTGGGTGTCGAGCTCACCTGCAGGCGTATGTTTGGTGACGGCTAATCGATTTGTGTCGCCTTCTCTCGTCAATCCCACCGTCAGGGTGGAACCGTCACTGAGCGCGCGTGACAGGCCTGCGGAGGATGAGGCGATGACCGTGCCGTCCTTTGGGGATTGGTTCCCGAAGGACAGGTCCGGGCTGCCGGCGGTGTTTGCCGTAGTGTGATTCGACGGAATACTCATGAGTGTTCTCCGGATGGGACGTTGAGAGTTTCCACGCCTGCTCGTTCCAAACCTTGAGCGACAACTTCGGGCATTCCAGTACAAAGCATAGGGCGACCGCTGTATAGCTGTGAAATCTGACAGTAGACACGACCGTTCAGATGGGCCGGTCAAACACCCAGCTCAACCGGCGCTCATACCCAATGCGGCCCCTGTACGCCTCCCCGCTGTCCACCCAGCCGGCGCTCAGGTACATCGTCATCGCCGCCACATTGTCCGCGTCCACGGACAACTCCAGGCCCTTGATCTGCGGCCACGCCTGCAGTGCCGCTGCGGGCAGCGCCTGTAGACACGCCTTGCCGAACCCGCGCCCTTGCTGCTGGCGATCCACCTGCAGCGCGTGCAGCGTCGCGCTGTGCTCGTCGGCCCAGTGGGGCAGGCAGGGTGGGCGTTTGAGCAGCAGGAAAGCCACGGGATGCTCGTCGGCAAGCAGGGCGAAGCCTTTGATCGCAGCGGGGTTGGGATTGACCAGCAGGCTGTTCAGCGCGCAGTCGATATCGCCGGAATACGCCAGTTGCTCGGGATGCACTTGCAGGGTGTTGAGCTGCTGTTTCTGCACAAGGCTCAGCGTCTCATAGGGGACGAGGCGGGTTTCCATCAGGGACGCATCCGAATTCCTACAAAGAGCCGTGGATTCTAGCGGGTTTGCCGGGGGTGAAATTATTTTTCAAGCGGCTGTCGATTTGCCGTCGGCGCGTTCGACTAAGGATGTCTTCCGTGAATTACACCCCGCAGGAGTATCGCCATGAGCACCACCATCAATCGCCTCATCGATGCATGGAAACACGCCGTCGTCGCCCGGGATATCGACAAGATTGTCAGCTTTTACGCCGACGATATCGTCGCGTTCGACGCCGTGACCGCGTTGCAATTCAAGGGCAAGGCCGCCTATCGCGCGCACTGGGAGGAATGCATGAAGCACTGCCCCGGCCCGGGGATTTTCGAGTTCCACGAACTGCGCATCGTCGAGTCCCAGGACAGCGCATTTGCCCACTGGCTGGCCCATTGCGGCGGCGCCGGGCCGGACGGCGAGGTCAAGGCCTGCTGGATGCGCGTGACTGCCGGCTATCAACAGATCAATGGTCAATGGCGCGTGGTGCATGAGCACTGGTCGGCGCCGTTCGACATGGACAGCGGCACCGCACTGTTCGACCTGAAACCTTGAGCGCCGCGAACTATAGTCAGTAGTCCGAAAACGGAGACGCACATGAAATACCTCTGCCTGATCTACAGCAACGAACAGGTCCTGCACACCTCGCCCGACAGCCCCGCAGACCCGGAGTGTCTTGCCTATGCGCAGTCCATCGAGGCCAGCGGCCGCATGCTCGCTGCCGAACCGCTGGAATCGGTAAGCACCGCCACCACCGTGCGCATGCGCAACGGCAAGCTGTCGATCACCGACGGGCCGTTTGCCGAAACCAAGGAGCAGCTCGCCGGGTTTTACCTGATCGAGGCACGCGACTTGAATGAGGCGATCCAGGTGGCCGGTGGCATTCCGGCCGCCCGGGTCGGCAGTGTGGAAGTGCGCCCCGTGCGCGAGTTGAATCTCTGAACACAACAATCACAAGACTTGAGGAGGTTTACCATGACAACCCAACCCGCCGAATTCGAACTGTCCATCAGCCGCTTGATCGACGCGCCGCGCAGCAAAGTCTTTCGCGCCTGGACCACGCCCGTCCTGTTGCAACAATGGTGGGGCCCCCACGGCATGACCACCCCCGAGTGCGAAATGGACCTGTGGGTCGGTGGCCTGTTTCGCACCCTGATGCGTGCGCCGGATGGCAGCGAGTACCCGACCCAGGGCGTGTTCCTGGAGATTGAGGCGCCCAGTCGCCTGGTGTTTACCGACGCCTTCAAGCCGGGTTGGATCCCCTCGGGAAAACCGTTCATGAGCGCCGAAGTGACCTTCGAAGATGTCGACGGCAAGACCCGCTACACCGCCCGCGCCATGCACTGGAGCGCTGAAGACAAACAGGCCCACGAAGCCATGGGCTTTCACGACGGCTGGGGCCAGAGCCTGGACCGGCTGGTGACATTGGTGACCCAGGGCATGCCCGATTGACGCCGGCGATCGAGGCGATCTACCGCAGCGAATCGCGGCGCGTCCTCGCTACCCTGATCCGCCTGTTGGGGGATTTCGACCTCGCCGAAGAAGCCTTGCACGAGGCGTTCTTCGTCGCGGTCGAGCGCTGGCCGCAGGACGGTGTGCCACAAAATCCCAGGGCGTGGCTGGTCTCCACCGGTCGCTTCAAAGCCATCGACCGCTTGCGCCGCCAGGCGCGGTTCACCCCGTTGCTGCAGGCCCAGGCCGACGCGCTGCAAGCGCAGGACTGGAGCGAGGAAGACGTGGAAGATGACCGCCTGCGCCTGATTTTTACCTGCTGTCACCCGGCGCTGGCACCTGACGCACAGGCGGCGCTGACCCTGCGTGAGATCTGTGACCTCACCACCGAGGAAATCGCCCGCGCCTTCCTGGCCACGCCGACCACCATTGCCCAGCGCATCGTGCGCGCCAAGGGCAAGATCCGCGAAGCGAAAATCCCTTATCAGGTGCCGTCGCTGGCCGAGCTGCCCGAGCGCCTCGACAGCGTGCTGCGCGTGGTTTACCTGGTGTTCAACGAAGGCTATTCGGCCTCCATGGGCGCCGACCTCACCCGGGAGGAACTGACCCGCGAAGCCATTCGCCTCGGTCGCCTGTTGCTGGAATTGCTGCCGGAGCCGGAAGTGATGGGCTTGCTGGCGCTGATGCTGTTGCACGAATCCCGCCGTGCAGCACGGACCTCGGCCAGTGGCGAACTGGTGCTGTTGAATGAGCAGGACCGTGCGCTGTGGGATGCGTCCTTGATGGCCGAAGGCTGCGCCTTGGTGGAACGCGCACTGGCCTTGCGCGGCTACGGGCCCTATTGCCTGCAGGCGGCGATAGCCGCGGTGCATGCCGAAGCACCGGACGCAGGGCAAACCGACTGGCTGCAGATCGTCGGGCTCTACGATGTGTTGCTCAGGCAGGTGCCATCGCCGGTGATCGAGCTGAACCGCGCGGTGGCGGTGGCCATGTGGCAAGGCCCGCTGGCGGGCCTGGATCTGGTGGAAGGCATTTTGCAACGAGGCGATTTGCTCGATTACCACTTGGCGTATTCAGCGCGCGGGGAGTTCTGCCGGCAATTGGGGCGGGTAGAAGCGGCTCGTACAGCTTATGAAAAAGCCCTGTCGCTGACCCAGCAAGCGCCTGAAAAGCGCTTCCTCGAGCAGCGCCTGGCCGAACTCAAGCAGTAGGAGCCGGCACGCCTGAAAGGGGCCGCTCAGGGCTGCTGGCGAGTCGCGGCCAACACGATCTCGCGGATGCACACATGTTGCGGTTGCTGGTAGGCATAGGCAATCGCCGAGGCCACATCGTCGGCACTCAGCACGGTGCCGCCCATGTCCTGTTTCCAGGCCTGGTAGCCGCTCTTGATCGCCTCATCGGTGGTGTGGCTGAGCAGCTCGGTTTCCACTGCGCCCGGAGCGATGGTGATCACGCGTACATTGCTCGGCGACAATTCCTCGCGCAGGTTCTCTGAAATCCCATGCACGGCAAACTTGGTGCCGACGTACGCCACGTGGTTCGGGAAGGTCTTGCGCCCGGCCACCGAGCTGACGTTGATGATCGTGCCGCTCTTGCGCGCGACCATGCTCGCGGCCACCGCATGAATGCCATTGAGCAGGCCCTTCACGTTGACGTCGAGCATCTGCTCCCACTGCGCCGGGTCTTGCTCGCTGACTGCGCCCAGCAGCATCACGCCGGCATTGTTGATCAACGCATCGGCCGGGCCGAATTGCGCTTCAGCTTCCTTCACGGCAGCGACGAGGGCGGCGCGGTCGGTGATGTCGACCCCACGGTTCAGGGTGTTCGGCAGGTTGAGGTCGTTGAGGCGATCAATACGGCGTGCCAGCAGCAACAGCGGGTGACCGGCAGCGGACAATCGGCGGGCAGTAGCTTCGCCGATACCCGAACTGGCGCCGGTGATGATGATCAGTGGCTGGCTCATGTGTGCACTCCTGGAATAAGAAAAATCGATAACTGAAACGTGGAGGAAGTATATTTACCCGGTTAAAGGCTGAAAAATGCCTTATTTCTCTGTCTGTCATCGGATCTGACTATGGATGTACGTCACCTCAAGGCGTTTCTCGCGGTGTTTGAAGAACGCAATATCACCGCTGCAGCGCAGCGTTTATTCATCAGTCAGCCGACGTTGTCGGTGACCATCAAGCAGTTGGAAGATGAGCTGGGCGTGGCGCTGTTCGTGCGTCAGCCTCGCGGGGTCGAGGTCAGTGCCGAAGCACGGGTGCTGTATCCCCAGGCGCGGCGCATGGTGGCCGAAGCGGAGGCGCTGAGCCGGTTGTTTCGCGGCCGCGAGAATCGCATTGCGCTGGAGTTGGGGGTCGAGGGCGATATTGCCGACAGCCAGATCGAAACCTTCCTGCGCATGGCACACCAAGGTCTGCCCGGTTTGCTGCTGACCCTGCAGGAAGGCTGTGAAGGGGAAGGGCGCCTTGCGGTGGAGGAAATGTGCTGCGAGGACGAACTGTTCCTGCCGATTTGGGAAGAGTCCTACGTGATGGCGTTACCGGCCGCACATCCCATGGCGCAGGCTGGCAAAGAGCAGGCCTGGGCGCCAATCGAGGACTGGATCACCTGCCCGCAACACGATTCCCATCAGCGCCTGATGGCCTTGTATGGGCGCTCGCCGCAGGCGGTGGCCGGGCATGCCGGCTCATTGACCCAGGCCCTGCATATGGTGGCCGCCGGTGTAGGCGTGGCGATGTTGCCGCAGTCGCTGGCGGCCGAGCGCGCCGGGGTGGTGAGCCGTGAATGGCACCTGCCGGCGCCGACGCGGCGGGTCGGGCTGTGCTTCGCCGCGCAAGCGTTGGAATCACCCGCGCTGCGCGCCCTGCACGAGTATTTCCAGAACAACCGACCGCCGCAACGCTAGGCGTCAATCGACCATCAGCCCCAGCATCCAACTCCCCGCCGGCCCTGGCGGGTACTGCCGCGACCACAGCGCATCCACGGCCACCGAGCGCGGCCAACTGCGTACCTTGAGTTCGACCAGCCCGGCATTGCCGAAGCGTTCCACCAGCCAGCGAGGCAGCTCGGCCCAGCCGAAACCGAGCTGGGCCATTTCCATCAGCATCAGAAAACTCGGCGCCGACCATACGCGGCCCGTGGGGCGTGTTTCATTCGGGTTGATGATGCTCGCCAGGCGCAGTTCACGGTGTTGCTGCAGGGCTTGCAGGTCGATGGTGTCCAGGCTCGCCAAGGGATGATCCGGGGCGACGAACAGCGCGATTTCCGTGCGTTCCTCCACCGGAGCGCGGCTCAGGTCGGGCGGATACACCGCCTGGGCCTCGACGAACGCAATCTGCGCCCGGCCGCTTTGCACCAGGGCGATCAGGTCTTCGCACTCGGCGATCAGCCATTCCAGTTCCAGGTCCGGGTAACGTTGCTCGAAAGCCTTGAGCGCCAGTTCGAAGCGCTCCGACTGGTAGGTGTCGGACATGGCGATGGTCACTTTCGGCTCCAGGCCCTGGGCCAACTGGCTCGCCGCCAGCTCCAGGCGGCTGCTCGCCTCCAGCACCTGCTCGGCACGTTGCAGCAACACATGGCCGGCCGGTGTGAGCGTCGGCTTGCGGCTGCTGCGATCGAACAGCACCACGTCGAGATCAATCTCCAGGCTGGCCACCGCTGCGCTGACGGTGGACTGGCTCTTGCCCAGCTTGCGTGCCGCCGCCGAAAACGAACCCTGGGTGGCGGCCTGGACAAACGCCTGCAGCACTTCATGAGAGGCCATTACTATCGCCTTGGTCGATGGTTATTAGTTATGAAGTATCGACTTGAAGGGTAATGATAGCAACCATCGTCACTCACGGAGCCGGGTCATGCACCCTACCAAGTCGATTACTGAACGCGTTTGCCAAGCCCTGGGTTTTGAAGGCCTGGCCTTATTGATCTGTACCCCGTTGCTGGTCTGGATCACTGGCCGGCCGGCCCTGGAGATGGGCGCGGTAACCCTGGGCCTCAGCGTGCTGGCGCTGACCTGGAACATCATTTTCAACAGCCTGTTCGACCGCCTCAAGGCGCGCCTGCAACTCGCTGGTGGCGTGTGGACGCGCATGCTGCATGCCGTGCTGTTCGAGGGAGGGCTGATCATCGTGGCAGTCCCGCTGATTGCCGCGTGGCTGAAGATCAGCCTGGTGCAGGCGTTTTGGCTGGACATCGGCGTGCTGCTGTTTTTCCTGCCGTACACCTATGTGTATCACTGGGGGTATGACGTGTTGCGGGAAAGATTCGTACGCCAGCGCGTGCCTAGTCGGGCTTGAGCGTCGCGACAAAATCCAGGAACGCCCGCACCTTGGCCGCCGGTAAATGCCGCGAGGGGTAGTAGGCGTACAGCGGAAAACGCTCGTCCGGCCAGTCCGGGAACAACTCCACCAGGCTGCCGGCCTTGAGCGCTGGCGCCAGGCCCAGGTCGAGCATCTGCGCCACCGCATGGCCGTGCTCGCACACGCTGTACAGGGTGCTGGCATCGTTGACCACCAGGCGGCCGTCGGTGCGCACGATCAATTGCTCACCGGGGCGGTGAAATTCCCAGGCAAACGGGCGACCGGTTTGCGAGTCGCGAAAATCCAGGCACATGTGCCCGTTTTCCAGGTCCTGCGGGGTGGCCGGTCGGCCATGGCGTTCCAGGTAGGCGGGGGAGGCCAGGGTGAGCACGCGCACTTGCATCAACTTGCGCGCGATCAGTGAAGAGGATTGCGGGATGCCAAAGCGGATCGCCAGGTCGAAGCCATCGGCGACCAGGTCGCCCAGTTGGTCGCGGGTGTGCAGGTCCAACTGCAATTGCGGGTAGCGGCGCATGAAATCGCCCAGTACCGGGCCGAGGACCAGCCGCGAGAAGTACGGGTCGATATTCACCCGCAGGCGCCCGCGTACGGTGTGAGCGCTGTCGGCCGCCGAGTTGGCCGCCTCTTCGAGACCGGCCAGCAGCGGGGCAATTTCCTGATAGAAACGCCGACCCTCGTCGGTCAGTTGCACCGAGCGCGTGGTGCGGTCGAACAGGCGAATCCCCAAGCGTTTTTCCAGGCGTGAAATCGCCCGGCTGACGCCCGAAGGCGTCATCTCCAGGCTGACGGCGGCGCGGGCAAAACTGCCGCTGTCGACCACGGCCGCCAATACGCCCATGCCGCCGGCCAAGCCTGGATCAAAACTCATCGGTGATTGCCTGTCAGTGATCTGAAGGCATTGATGCTAGCGCAGAACGCCTACAGAAACATGCCGCCTGAGGCCTCGATGCGCTGCCCGGTGATCCAGTGGCTGCCGTCGGCCAGCAGCGTCGAGATCGCCCCGCCGATATCTTCCGGCAATCCTGCGCGGCCGAGGGCGGTATTGTTGGCGACCATCGCGTTCACGTTGGGGTTATCGCGCACCGCGCCGCCGCTGAAGTCGGTGGCTATCGCGCCGGGGGCCAGGGTGTTCACACTGATACCGCGCGGGCCCAGCTCCTTGGCCTGATAGCGCGACAACACTTCCACCGCACCTTTCATCGACGCATACGCCGAGTACCCCGGCAGGCTGAACCGCGCCAGGCCGCTGGAGATGTTAATGATGCGCCCGCCATCGCTGATCAGCGGCAGCAGTTTTTGCGTGAGGAAAAACGGCGCCTTGAAGTGGATTGCCACCAGGCGGTCGAACTGTTCTTCAGTGGTTTCGGCAAACGCGGCGTTGACGCCAATGCCGGCGTTGTTGATCAGGAAATTGAACTGCTGCTGGGCGAAAACCTCCTTGAGCACGCCGCCGACCTGGCTCACGAAGTCGTTGAAGGACGCGCTCTGGCTCACATCCAGTTGCAGCATGGCGGCGCGGCCACCCAGGGCCTGTATCTGTGCCACCACCGCCTGGGCTTCGTCGGCGGCGCTGTGGTAGGTGCCGATGATGTCGACGCCCTGTGCCGCCAAGTGCAGCGCGGTGCTTTTGCCCAGGCCGCGGCTGGCGCCGGTGATCAATGCGATTTTACGGGTCATGGTGCAGTCCTCTCAGGTGGTCAGTGGGACTGAGTGTATTTGTCCGGCTGTAACGTGATAAACAGGGGTATATCGGAATCACTGGCCGGATAAGGCGAACAATCCCATGAACAAGCTGGAACTGCTGCGCACCTTTGTGCGCGTCACCGAACTGTCGAGTTTCACCGGCGCCGGCGAGAGCCTGGGCCTGCCGCGCTCCAGCGTGTCCGAGCATGTCCAGGCGCTGGAAGAGCTGCTCGGCACACGCCTGCTGCAGCGCACCACGCGCAAGGTGCAGGCGACCCAGGACGGGCGTGTGCTGTATGAGCGCAGCAAGGATCTGCTGGCCCACATGGACGAGCTCGAAGGCCTGTTTCGCCAGGATGAGGCGCAACTCAGCGGGCGTATCCGCGTGGACTTGCCCAACGTGATGGCGCGGGACCTGATCCTGCCGCGCCTGCCCGAGTTCATGGACGCCCACCCCTTGATCGAGCTGGAAATCAGCACCACCGACCGCCAGGTCGACCTGCTGGCCGAAGGGTTCGACTGTGTGCTGCGGGTCGGCGCACAGCCCGACCAGACGGTGGTCGCGCGGTGGTTGTGCAGCATGCCGATGATCAACTGTGTCAGTGCCGGCTACCGCCAGCGCCATGGCGTACCCGAGACCCTCGAGGACCTGGCGCACCATCAACTGGTGCATTACGTGCGCCCCTTGGGATCACGTTCGACGGGGTTCGAATACCAGCAGGGCGATAAAGTGCACCGCGTGCCGATGGCCGGGAGGGTCACGGTCAACAGCACCGACGCGTACAAATCCGCCTGCCTGGGCGGCTTCGGCATCACTCAGGTGCCTGTCCTGGGCATCCGCGATCTGCTCGCCAGTGGCGAGCTGGTCGCCGTGCTGCCCGACTACCCGGCGCCGGCGCTCGATGTGTCGCTGCTCTACGCCGGGCAACGGCATTTGCCGCAGCGTGTGCGGGTGTTCATGGACTGGCTGGCCGCGACGCTGCAAGCCCGACTCTAACGGCGAGCCGACAACTGCTGCGGCGCCAGGAAGGCGTCATGGAAATAATCGCGCACGGCCTGCATCGCCGGGGTAAACGCACGCTCGCGGTGCCAGGCCAGCCCGACACTCATGGGCGTGACCGGGTCGGTCACGGTGAGGGTTTCGATGCGCTTGCCTTCCAGTGACCAGGGCCGATGCACCAGGTCCGACAGGATCGCCACGCCGCTGCCATTGGCGACCATGCTGCGCACCGCTTCCACCGAGCTGGTGCGCAGCCGCACCTGGGGCGTTTGCCCGGCCTGTTCCCAATAGCGCATGGCGCTGTGTTCGGCCTCATCGACGGTGAGCAGGATGTACGGTTCGCGGGCCACATCCGCCAGGCTCACGGCGCCGCGTTCGCACAAGGGGTGATGGCTGGGCAGCCACAGGCGGCGTTCGGAGTTGAACAGGATTTCGGAGACGATATCCGCATGAGTCAGGTTGGCGGTGAGCACCACTGCCATGTCGAATTGGCCGTCGAGCAGGCCTTGTTCGATGGCCTGGCGCTCCTGCTCGAACACCTCGATGGTCACATCCGGGTGCCAGTGTTCCATGCGCTGCAAGTGGTGCGGCAGGAAGTAACCGAGCACCGTGTAGCTGGCGGCCAGGCGCAGCACGCCACTGGCGCGGTAGTCGGGCAATGGGCTGTTGAGGGCGTCGTCGACGCTGCGCACAATCACATAGGCACGGTTGAGAAAATGCCGGCCGGCGTCGGTCAGGTTCATGCCCTGGGCCGAACGCACGAACAGCTGCACGCCGAGCATCGCCTCCAGTTCCTTGATCGCCGTGGTCACCGCCGACTGGGAAATGTTGAGGTGGATGGCGGCCTGGGAAATCTGGCCGATTTCGGCGGTGGCGACGAAATAACGCACTTGGCGCAAGGTCAATGACACGCTGCATTCCTCGTAGGAGCCCGGCTTATCTGATTTTCAGAAGATGGGCTATCTGATAATAGATCTTCCCAAGGGGTCAAGACGCAGCCTACTTTTCCGCCATCACCTTTGCGGAGCGACCTCGATGCAGGCAGTGGATTTCAACTCGGACATGGGCGAAGGCTTCGGCCCCTGGACCATCGGCGATGGCGTCGACGCGCAGCTGATGGCCTATATCAGCTCGGCCAACATCGCCACCGGCTTCCACGCCGGCGACCCCGGCACCATGCGCCGCACCGTCGAGCGCGCCAAACAGCTGGGAGTGGCCATCGGCGCACATCCGGGGTTTCGCGACCTGGTCGGCTTCGGGCGTCGGCATATCAACGCTCCGGCCCAGGAGTTGGTCGACGACATCCTCTACCAGCTCGGCGCCCTGCGCGAAATCGCCCGCGCCCAAGGTGTGACGCTGCAACATATCAAGCCCCACGGCGCGCTCTACATGCACTTGGCCCGCGACGAAGAAGCCGCGCGGCTGCTGGTGCAGAACCTGCAGATCATCGAACCGACACTGCTGTTGTACTGCATGCCCAACTCGGTGATCTGGCGCGTGGCCAAGGAACTCGGGCAACCGGTGGTGCGCGAGTTCTACGCCGACCGTGAGTACGATCTGAGCGGCTCCATCGTGTTTACCCGCACAGTGCGCGCGCTGGATCCTGCCACCGTAGCGGCGCGGGTTCTACGCGCCTGTCAGACCGGGTTGGTGCGCACGGTGGAAGGCGAAGACCTGTTTATCGAATTCGATTCCATCTGCCTGCACAGCGACACACCCGGCGCCCTGGAATTGGTGGAAGCCACCCGCGAAGCCCTCGACCAGGCAGGAATCGTGGTGGCCAATGGGCTGCCTGCGGCCAACGGGGCTTGATGTGGTGAGCGGGCTTCCTGCGGCCAACGGGGCTTGATGTGGTGAGCGGGCTTCCTGTGGCAAGCAGGCCGTATGTGGCAAGCAGGCTTGTTGTAGTGAGTGGGTTTGTTGTGGCAAGCGGGCTTTATGTGGTGAGCGGGCTTGCCCCGCGTTGGGGCGCGTAGCGGCCCTAAAATCAGACGGCCGCGTTTTACCTGAAAGTACACAGGAGGCTTTACTGGGGCTGCTGCGCAGCCCAACGCGGGGCAAGCCCGCTCACCACATAAAGCCCGCTAGCCACAGGACGCCCGCTCACCACAAAAAAAACCGCTCAGCACAATAAATCCACTCACCCCTATTCATTTTTTGCCTGCCTTTCTATAACGATTCCAAGAGGAACAGACATGGCTCAAACACCCCCCATCCGCTACAGCTTCGGCGGTGATGAACACCTGTTTGCCGAGGTCAGCGAGAGCATGTCGCTGGAGGCCTTTTTCACGGGCATGGCCGTGACCCGGGCCGTGGAGCGCCTGGCCCTGGAAGGTGTGCTGGATGTGTGCCTGGCCAACGCGTCGTTCCAGATTCGCTTCGACCCCGACCGCATCGCGCCACACGTGCTGCTCGACGCGGTGCAGACTGCCGAAGCCCAGGCCGTGGCCGAACGCACCCTGCATACGCGCATCATCGAAATCCCGGTGCTCTACAACGACCCCTGGACCCATGAAACGCTGATGCGTTTTCGCGACCGCCACCAGGACCCCAGTGCGACCGACCTGGAATACGCCGCGCGCATCAATGGCCTGGCCGATGTCGACGCGTTTATCGCCGCCCACAGTGGCGCGCCGTGGTTTGTGTCGATGGTCGGCTTTGTCGCGGGCCTGCCGTTCATGTTCCAGATGGTCGAGCGCGAGCGGCAGTTGCAGGTGCCCAAGTACCTGCGCCCGCGTACCGACACTCCCAAGTTGACCCTCGGCCATGGCGGCTGCTTCGGCTGCATCTACTCGGTGCGCGGGGCCGGCGGTTACCAGATGTTCGGCGTGACCCCGGCGCCGATCTACGACCCGGCGCAGCAATTGGCCTACCTCAAGGAACACATGGTGTTCTTCCGGCCCGGTGACATCGTGCAATTCAAACCCATCGACCGCGACGCCTACGACCAGGCCGTTGCCGAAGTGGACGCAGGACGTTTCGACCTGCGCATCCGTACGGTGGAATTTTCCCTCGATGCGTTTCTCGCCGACCCCATCGGCTACCCGAAAACCCTGCAGGAGGCGCTGGCATGATCAAGGTCCTCAAACCCGGCCTCGCCACCTCCGTGCAAGACCTTGGCCGCGAAGGCTATTACCACCTGGGCATTCCGCCCTCGGGGGCGTTGGACCAGTACGCCTTGAGCGCGGCCAACCACCTGGTGGGCAATCCCATCGGCGCAGCGGGCCTGGAATGCACGTTGATTGGCCCCGAGCTGGCGTTTCAACAGGACGCCCTGGTAGCCCTCAGCGGCGCGTTGATGTCACCGCGCCTGGACGGTGAAGTGGTGCACCAGGACACCGCCTTCCACGTGCGTGCCGGGCAGGTGCTGCGCTTCGAGTTTCCCAAGGCGGGCGCGCGCACTTATCTTGCGGTCGCCGGTGGCATCGACGTGCCTTTGGTGCTCGGCAGTCGTTCCACTTACACCCTCGGTGCGCTCGGTGGTTTTCACGGGCGACGCTTGCAGGCGGGGGATGAACTGCCCATCGGTACCGCCAGCGGACAGGGGCGCGCGGGCAACAGCCTGCCGATGGCGCTGCGCCGGTCGGTCGGTGGCGATGTGACGTTGCGCGTGGTGCCGGGGCTGTACTACGAGCGCTTGACGGCGGGTGCCAAGAGCAGCTTTTTTGCCGAACCCTGGACCGTCGGCTCCGAGGCCGACCGCATCGGCTATCGCTTCAAGGGCGGCAGCGCGCTGAGCTTCCAGCCACGCGAGCAGCCGTTCGGCGCGGGCTCGGATCCGTCGAATATCGTCGACAGTTGCTACCCCATCGGTTCGATCCAGGTACCGGCCGGGCTGGAGCCGATCGTGCTGCATCGGGACGCGGTGTCGGGCGGCGGCTACGCGATGATTGGCACAGTGATCAGCGCCGACCTAGACCTGATCGGGCAGATGCAGCCGAACCAGCGCGCGGGGTTTGTGGCGGTGACGCTGGAAGAGGCGCTGGAGGCGCGGCGGGTGTACAAAAAACGCCTGACAATAATGGGCGGGTTATTCAGTAGCTGAAAACCCATAGAGCCACTGTAGAGCGGGCTTGCTCACGCCTGCGGTGTGTCAGTCGCCAGGTGTCCTGACTGACAGACGGCTTTCGCGCGCAAGCCCGCTCCCTCACGGTTAAACGGTGCTATGTCAGAACAATTGGGTGAACAGCCAGTAGAGGCTGCCTGACAGCAGAATCGCCGCCGGCAGCGTCAGCACCCAGGCCATCAGCAGATTGCGGATGGTCTTCATCTGCAAGCCACCGCCATTGGCGACCATGGTCCCCGCCACGCCCGACGACAACACATGGGTGGTCGACACCGGCAAGCCATACATATCCGCCGCGCCGATGGTCAGCATGGCCACCATTTCGGCCGATGCGCCCTGGGCGTAAGTCAGGTGGGTCTTGCCGATCTTCTCGCCGACGGTCACCACGATGCGTTTCCAGCCGACCATGGTCCCGAGGCCCAAGGCGATGGCCACGGCGATCTTCACCCACAGCGGGATAAAGCGCGTGGAGTTGTCGATCTGATCCTTGAACAGCTTGAGCTTGCCCTGGGTGTCGGCGTCGAAATTGCCGACCTTGCCCTTGTCCATCAGGCGAATGGTTTCGCTGGTCAGGTACATGTCGTTACGCACGTTGCCTACGGCTTCGGCGGGGACTTTGGCCAGCGAGCCGTAGCCTTTGACTTCATCACCGATCTGGCCGGCGAGGGCGGCGAGCGCCGGTACCAGTTCCGGCGTGGCTTCCTTGGTGCGCACATAGGTCGACAGGATCGGCCGCGGGTCGCCCGTCAGCGCCTGCGGTGCGCTTTTCACCAGGGCCACCTGGGTCACTTCAGCCACGGCGGCGAACTGCAGCGATTGCTCGGCCGGCATGGTGCGGTTCAGCGCGTAGGCCATCGGCAGGGTGCCCACCAGGATCAGCATGATCAGACCCATGCCCTTCTGGCCATCGTTGGAACCGTGGGCAAACGACACGCCGGTGCAGGTGGCGATCAGCATGCCGCGAATCCACCACGGCGGCGGGGTGTCGCCCTTGGGCGCCTTGTACAGCGCGCGGTTTTTGACAAAGGCGCGCAGGGCCAGCAATAGCAGGGCGGCAAAGGCGAAGCCGATCAATGGCGACAGCAGCAGCGCATAGCCGATCTTGATCGCCTGGCTCCAATCCACCCCGCTGGTGCCGTCACGCCCGTGCATCAGTGCATTGGCCACGCCGACGCCGATGATCGAACCAATCAGCGTGTGCGAAGAAGACGCCGGCAACCCCAGCCACCAGGTGCCGAGGTTCCACAGGATCGCAGCGATCAGCAGGGCGAAGATCATCGCGAAACCGGCCGAGGAACCGACCTGCAAAATCAGCTCGACCGGCAGCAGGGCAATGATGCCGAACGCCACGGCACCGCTGGAAAGCAGCACCCCGAGGAAGTTGAAAAAACCCGACCACACCACCGCAAAATGCGGCGGCAGCGAGTTGGTGTAGATCACCGTCGCGACCGCGTTGGCGGTGTCGTGGAAGCCGTTGACGAACTCGAAACCCAGGGCGATCAATAGCGCCACGCCCAGCAGCAGGAACGGCGTCCAGGTGGTGACCACCGCGCCCATTTCGTGCATGTCGTGCATCAGGCTGTAGGCGGTGAACAACAGGCCCATGGCGAGCACGGCGAAGAAAATGATCACCGTCACCAGGCCGGGTTTCTTGTCCAGCCTGGGTTTGGGCTCGCTGTGCGAGGAGCGGGTGGAGGCAGTCAGGGAAGGGGTGGCCATGCCGGAGCATCCAGTGTGGGGAGGATGGCATCCATATTCATTGCAGAATGTTACAGAGATACTGCGGCAGGTCAGTGTTTAATCAATCGGCCATGCCGCCGGTCTATAACTGCCCGCTGGTAGGCGCCGGCAAGCCGGCTCCCACCGTCGAGGGCATTTAAAGTCGAGCGTGCGCTTCAGTAATCCTTGCGCTTGCGAAAGGCCCAGCGCCCGGCAATCAAGGTGAACGTCGCCACCAACGCCACCAGGATCCAGAAGCCTTCCGGGTCCTGGGATAGCGGTACACCGCCCACGTTCATGCCGAAGAAGCCGGCAATGATATTGATCGGCAGTGCCAGCACCGTCACCACGGTGAGGGTGAACAGCGTGCGGTTGCTTTGCTCGTTGAGGTTGGCGGCGATTTCTTCCTGTAACAACTTGATCCGCTCACCGAGGGCCATCAGGTCATTGATGATCAGCGCAAACTCCTCGGTGGATTTGCGCAGCTCCTTCACGTCTTCCTTCTGCAGCCATTGCGGCGGGCGGTTGAGCAGGCGCAGCAGCGAGCCGGGTTCCAGCGCGAGCAGGCGTTGCAGGCGCACCAGCACCCGGCGTGCCGCCCCCAGTTCCGCCCGGTTGGTGGATAGGCGCGAGGACAGCAACTGGTCTTCGATATGGTCGACGCTGATGCTGGTCTTGCGCACGATCTGGGTCAGGACTTCGCCCTGGTCGCGCAGCAGGTGCACCAGCAGCTCCAGCGGCGAGCGAAAGGTTTCACCGGCTTTCACCGACGAGCGCAGCTTGTCCACCGAGTGCAGCGGTTGCAGGCGCGCGCTGATCAGCAGGCGGCTGCGCGCACACACCCACAGCGTGGAAATATCCGACGAGACCATGCTGCTGAAGTTGAACACCACGTCGTTGACCACCGCGAGCAAGGCCGAGTCGACATGTTCGATGCGCGTGGAGCGCGAGCCTTCATGCAGGGCCTCGAAGAATTCCTCGGGCAAATCCAGGTGCGCCTGCATCCAGCGCTCGCACGCGGCGTGGGCCAGGTTCAGGTGCAGCCAGAGGAATTCTTCGGGGTCGCCGGGTTGCTGCAAGGCCTGCAGGGCGGTGGCCGAGTCAATCTGCTCAGCCTTTTCACCAGGGCGAAAACGGAAACCGTAAAGCAAGCCGAACAGGTCGGAATCCTGATGGCTGTAGTCGAGGCTGTGGTTCATGGAGGCTCGCAGAGAAAGCGCCTGTAGGACGTTTCACAGGTTCGCGTGAGCGATCATTGCAAGGGAATTTGACAGTTTTGTGACCGTTCGCGACTTATTGCGTTGCGATGACACTTTATTGACCGCCTGTCAGCAACCGTTCAAGAAGCCTCTCTCACCAGGCATCAAGAACCGCTGCTGACAGGGACGCTTTGGCCCCTGATCAGGGGGTGGGCAGGCTGAACGTGAACACGGTGCCGTGCTCGGCGGTGGTCGACACGTTCAGCTCGCCGCCATGCGCTTCGGCGATCTGCTTGACGATATACAACCCCAGACCCAGGCCGGCCTGGGGGGTATCGGTGGTCGGACGCGAATAGGGCTGGAACAACCGGGGCAAGGCTTGCGCACTGATCTGCCCGGGGTTCTTGACGGTCAGGTTGAAATGGCCTTGCTCGATCTTTGCCGTGACCTCCACCGGTCCCTCGTGGCTGCCATGGTGAATGGCATTGGCCACCAGGTTGGAGAGCAGCTGCGCGAGGCGATCGCGGTCGCCACTCACGCCTTGCAGGTCGTCGATATCGGCCTGGATCACGCGCTGCGGGTGCACGCTCTGCACTTCCGACACCACATGCTGCAGCGCCTCCTGCAGACCCTGGCAATCGCCGATGTTCAACGGAATGCCATTGCCCAGGCGGCCACGGGCGAAGTCCAGCACGTCTTCGACCAACTGCGCGGCGCGGCGGCCGCTGGTGAGGATATGTCGCAGCAACGTGTCCGTGGCCGGATCCGGGTGCTTGCGCAGCAGCCGTTCAGCAGCGAAGTTGATCGCGAACAGCGGGTTGCGCAGATCATGGCCAAGCACGGCGATGAATTGCTCACGCAGTTCGGCGGTATCGCGTTCTTCCTGCAATTGCGCGTGGGTGAACTGCGCGGCTTCTTCAGCTTCGATTTGCAGCGACAGCACCCGGGCGAATGACTCCATGGTCGACTGGATCGTGCTGCTGCGCAGCTCTGCAGGGTTAGGGTCGAGGGCGCAGATGGTGCCGAAGAAGTGCCCGTCGGTGCGAAACACCGGCACTGAGATGTAGCTTTCGAAGTGGTACAGGCGCGGCGTGTGGTGGTCGTGGTAGAGCGGGTCTTCGCTGGCTTTGTCGATGACCACGGACACGTGGGAGCCGCGAATCTCGTGGCAAATCGTGGTCGTCAGGTCCAGTTCGCCGCCGACGCCAAGGCCGAAGTCCAACTGATCGAGCACGGCGCACGCGGTCCAGGTGTCATCGGTCACCCGCGCGACCGCTGCGAAGCGCAGGCCGGTCATGTCGCTGATGACTTTGAGCATCGCGGGGACGGCACTGATGCGGCCAATGGTGGCGATGTCGGCGGCTTTTTGCCCCATGCAGCAATCTCTATCCCAACGTGCTGAGCGTTATGCCCCGGCCAATGGGTGGGATTTTAGCGACCTTGTGCCATGTGGGTGTAATTTCATTCGCAAAATCGAGGATTTTCTTACGCGCGCTGACGCGCGGACATAAAAAAACCGCGCCACCCGGAGGTGGCGCGGTTGCTTGAGGGGGCGACTCAAGTGTCTTGTTTGTTTTCCAGCACGGCGCCGGTCTTGGCGTCGAGCTTCACTTCAAAGCGTTTGCCGGCGGTGTCGGTCAGGTCGACTTCGTAGACCAGCACGCCGTTTTTGTGGTCCAACTCGGTGTCGGTGATGCTGGCACCGGCGTGGGTGGCGACGGCAGCGGCGTTGAGTTTGTCGAACGGCATCACGGCGCCGGACTTGACCAGGCCTTCAATGTGATCCGGGCGAACATCGGCCTGGGCCAGGCCGGCAGTCACGGTCAGGGCGGTGGCGGCGAACAGTGCGGTCAGGGTTTTCATGGTGTGTGTCCTTCTTCGGTGAGCTGTTTAAGTGGGATCAGGTTATCCAGCGCAACTTAATTCACGCTTAATTATTTCAAGCGGTTGCGCAGTTTGTTCAATCCGCCAAGGGTGCGGGATTTCATGCTGAGGGCTCACTTAAAGGGAGACTCGGATGAAACGGTTGGTCAGTTGGCTTTATGCGCCTGTCTTTTTTGCAGGGTTTATCGGGTGGGCACTTGCGTACGTGCAGGCCAGGCAACCGCAAGGGTTGCTGCTGGTGTTTGTAAGCGCGGTGGCGGTGTCATTTCTGGTCGAGCAATGGCTGCCCTATGAGCGGCAATGGAACCGCAGCCTGGGTGATCGTCGACGCGACACCTTGCATGCGCTGGTCAATGAAAGCCTGAATGCCGCGGGGTTGCTGATCCTGCCCGGACTGACCGCGCTGTTGGCGTTCGAAGGCCTCTGGCCACGAGGCTGGCCGCTGTGGGAGCAATTGTTGCTGGCCATTGTCGTGGCCGACGCCGGGATTACCTTGATGCATTACGCCAGCCACCGTGTTGCGCCGTTGTGGCGCCTGCATGCGGTGCATCACAGCGTGCAGCGGCTCTATGGCTTCAATGGCTTGATGAAGCACCCCTTGCACCAGATGCTCGAAGCGACGGCAGGCCTGCTGCCGCTGATCCTTTTGGGCATACCGCTGGACGTGGCGCAGTTGCTGGCATTGGCCATCGCCGTTCAGTTGCTGCTGCAGCACTCGAATGTGGCCATGCGCCTGGGGCCGTTGCGCTGGGTATTCGCCTGGGCGCCGGTGCATCGGTTTCACCACATGAAATACGGGCGTGCGGGGGATGTGAATTTCGGGCTGTTCTTCAATCTGTGGGACTGGCTGCTGGGCACTGCGTTTGATCGCCCGCGCTATCGCATGGGGCCGGGGGACCTGGGGATTGGCAGCCGGCCGGATTTTCCGCGGGATTATGTGGCGCAGTTGCGTGACCCGTTCGCGGCGGTGAAGTCGGGCAAGGAGCCGCCTTTGCCGCAGGATTTACGTTAGGAACTGCACCTCGAGCTGGCGCAGGGATGCCCCGGCGGTGACGCCAAACAATTGCTTCATGGTCCGCGAGAAATGCGCCGAATCGGCAAAGCCCGCGCCGTGGGCGGCCTCGGTCAGCGTGCCGCCCGCGAGGGCCAGTTGCAGGGCCACACGCAACCGTCGCCACAGCACCAGGCGGCGCACCGGGACACCGAGTTGATCACTGAACAGGCGCTCCAGTTGGCTGAGTGAAAGGTGCGCCGCCTCGGCCAGGGCCAGGGCCGACACTTTGCCGCCCAGATGTTGATCGAGGCTGGCGAGTGCGCGCTCGATGCGTGGATCGTCGAGGCGCCGCCGGGGCAACTGGTGCAGCGTCTCGATAAACCCTGCGCCGCCCAGCAGCAGGGCCTGCAACGGCTCGGCAGCAAAGACGATGGGTTCGGCATACAGCACCTGCACCTCACCCTCGGCCTGGAGGATGGCGTGGCGGTGTCGCGAAGGAATGAACAGGCGATCGGCCGTGATCACGCGGCCTTCAAGGCTGACCGTGATGGGCCGGCCCGGGGAGAACATCAATTGATGGGCGTAGTGCGCATGGGGCGCGGTGCGCCCCAGCTCGCCGTGGATCAGGCCGTAATCACGGCCCAACCACAGGCGACCCGACCATTCGGGCTTCACTCAGTACTTATAGTCGTTCAGCAGGTCCTGCACGCTGGACGACGGCCAGCGCTTGTAGAACTTCAGCAGTTCAGCGGCGCGGTTGGTGAAGATGCCGTCGACACCGGCCTTCATCACCTTGTCGAAATCCACCGGCTCATCGACGGTATAGACGTGCACCAGCAGGCCTTTGTCGTGGGTCAGCTGGTTCATTTCCGGCTTCACCAGGTCGGTGTAGCTCTGGTCGCCATGGGCGGTCAGCTCGGCCGAAGGGCCGGTGCCGATGGCGCCGAGGCTCTTGGCTTCGTCGACCCATTTTTCGAACTCGGCGGCGTCTTTCGGCTCTTGCTTGGCGTAGTAGGCGGCCTTGGTGGTTTCGCCGGACTCAGCGAAGGTCTGTGTCGATTTCGGCTCGATGCTGCCAGGGCCGACCCACAGCAGCAGGATCTTCGGCGTGTTCGGCATTTCTTTCTGCAGTTCTTTCAGGCTGGCCGTCTCGAAGGTTTGCAGGACCACGCGCCCCTTGCCCTGGCCGACACCGGTGTTGCTCTTGCCCAGCTTGGAGCCGGCGGAGCTCAGCCAGCCTTTATCCAGCAACTTGTTTTTCAGGTCGGCTTCGATGCCCGGGAATTGCTTGGGCTCCTTGGTCTCGATGTACAGGCCGGGTTTGTGCTGCGGGTTGCCTTCGGCGATCTTGATGATGTCGTCCAGGCTCTGGATTTTCAGGCCGACGAAGCCCGGACGTGCGCGGTCGGGGTAGGCGGTGTTGAACCAGCTGCCGGCGTCGAGGGATTGCAGTTCTTTCCAGGTGAATTCGTTGGCCGGGGCGTCCTTGCGCTCGGGGAACTTGGTGGCCACGTCGGTGGTGCGCTGCAGGTTGTTGTCGTGGAGGGCGAACAGTACGCCGTCCTTGCTGCGCTGCAGGTCCATTTCCAGGTAGTCGGCACCCAGGTCGCGGGCGACCTTGTAGGCGGCGGCGGTGGATTCCGGGGCATCGTAGGACGCGCCACGGTGAGCGATCACGGCAGGGTAGGGAATGCCTTCGTTTGTCGCCAATTCAGCCGGGCTGATCGGGTCGGCAGCCTGTGCCTGGCCGAGGCCAAGCGCCAGGGCGAGCAGCAGGGCGCTCTTGGAAAACGTGACAGGCATATGCGAAGTCCTTTCGTGGAGGTAGCTTTGAGAAGGCCTCCTTTTTAACAATTGATTGCGAAAGGCGCTATCACCAAACCGACATTAACGTGCGCACCCGCCAATTTTCTCGGTTTTTTTGCCGTGCATTGCAGTACTCTTGCCCGAAGCTGCTCCGTTAGAGGGCAGTACTTTCTGCCACGCGTGTAAACCATCTTTCCAGTCCCTGTGGGACTTTTCAGTGAGGTTTACCATGCGCATCACTTCCGAGCTTATCTGCCAGGCCGCCGACCAACTCCGTGGTTTTGTCGGCCTCAACCGCAAGACCGGCCAGTACATCGTGCGTTTCAGCGAAGACTCCTTCGGCATGGACGTGGCTGATGACGGCATCATTCTCACCGCCGAATTCGTCTGGCTGCCCGCCGCCGAGCAGACCATGACCCTGTCGCGCGAACGAATCCAACTGCTGCTCGACCAGAACATCGACGACCGCATCAACATCACCGAGCCATTGCGGGCGTACATGCGCCGGGTGGAGATTCCGCAGATCAGTGCGTTGCGTAGCCTGGTGAGCTAGGTCGGCAGGTTTTCAGTCTTATGAAGAGCAACATGTGGAAGCTGTGCCTGGCACAGGATCAAGGCCTACTACTGATAAATGTGGGAGCTGGCTTGCCTGCGAAGGCGGTGGGTCAGCTGGCTTAGCTTTTACTGATACACCGCCTTCGCGGGCAAGCCCGCTCCCACATTGGAGCGGTGTCGGGCTCGGGATTCAGGGCTGGCACAAATAAGATTGGGAGCTGTGTTGGGCACAGGATTCAGGGCTGGCACCAGTAAGATTGGGAGCTGTGCCTGGCACAGGATCAAGGCTTACCACATGATAAATGTGGGAGCTGGCTTGCCTGCGAAGGCGGTGGGTCAGCTGGCTTAGCTTTTACTGATACACCGCTTTCGCGAGCAAGCCCGCTCCCACATTGGTGCGGTGTCGGGCTCGGGATTCAGGGCTGGCATAAATAAGATTGGGAGCTGTGTTGGGCACAGGATTCAGGCCAGGCACAAATAAGATTGGGAGCTGTGTCGGGCTCGGGATTCAGGGCTGGCACCAATAAGATTGGGAACTGTGCCTGGCACATAATCAAGGCCTACCACTGATAAATGTGGGAGCTGGCTTGCCTGCGAAGGCGGTGGTTCAGCCACTGCATGAATTGGCTGAAAAAATGCCATCGCAGGCAAGCCAGCCCCCACCGTCACACCGCTCCAAAGGCGTAGGCCCGCTCCACCTTGCACACCCGCGTCTGAAACGCCGAGTACCAGGTGGAGCGCCCTTGCTCACGTACCGCGCGATGTTCTGCCTGCTGCTTCCAGGCCAGGATCGCCGCCTCGCTGCTCCAGTACGAGACGGTAATCCCCAGGCCATTTTCACGCGCTGATTCCACGCCGAGAAACCCCGGTTGTTCGCGTGCCAGTTCCAGCATGCGGTTGGCGGCCTCGCCGTAGCCGTGATCACCTTCGGTGCGCAGTGAGCTGAAAATCACTGCGTAGTACGGCGGGGCTGGTGTGGTGGCGATCATGCCAGTGCCTCCTGGCATGCCTTGAGCAGGGCGATCGCCAACGGTGGCGTGATGCCCCTGAGGGCGGCGCGTTCTGGCTGAAACAACGTAGCGACAAAGAACGGATGATCGAGCAACTCCACGGCGCGCAGGTCGCCTGCCGAATCGTGCCCGCTGGGAATCAACTCGCGTTCCAGCAATGCCTGTGCAAATTCGGGGTTCATGCCGTAGCGGCAGCGATAGCCTTCCTCGATGTCGAGGGTGCCATAAGCGTCGGCGATGCGCGTGTAGGGGGTCAAACGCACGGTGTCAGTGGCCTCCACCAACGAGCAGCTCAGCGGTGCGATCACCGCCCGTTGGGCCTGTGGCGCCAGTTCACCATGTTCCGCGTCGGCCCAGCCCAGTACGTTGCGGGCATATTCGAGCACCGCATGTTGAAAGCCGCCGCAGGTGCCGAGGAAAGGTCGCCGTTGTTCGCGGGCAAACCGGATGGCGCGCAGGGCACCGTCAGTGTCGCGGTAAGGGCTGGCAGGCACGCACCAGAAACCATCGAAACCGTGCAATGGGGTGGCGGGCGTGAGCGTGTCGGTGTCGATCCATTGCAGGTGAACCTTCAGCCCAAGGCTGTCGGCGGCCATCTGCAAAGCGACGGGAATGGCCTGGTGCGCGGGGACATCGGGGTTGTAGTCGCCGATCAGGGCGAGCTGCAGAGCAGTAGCTTTCATCGTGTGCGTCCCATGGCTTGTGGTGTCCTGGTGCGCACTATAGATTGGCGTTCATGCAATCAATATTGGCGTTTATCCACATGATCATTGCAGCCACGCACTATCAAATTGACTACGCGGACTTGTCATTGATCCTCGCCCTGGTGCGCGGCGGCAGTCTGGCCCGGGCGGCGGCGTTGTTGCGGGTGGATGTGTCCACGGTGTTTCGCGCGGTGCGCCGGCTGGAGGCCGCGTTAGGCCAGACGCTGTTTGAAAAGAGCCGCGCCGGTTACCTGCCCACCAGCTTGGCGAGCAACCTGGCGCAACAGGCCGAGCGCGCCGAGCAAGCGCTGGAGGCAGCGCGGGTTGGCGTGGAGCAGGGCGGTGAAGTGATCAGTGGCACGGTGCGCCTCACCTGCACCGACTCGGTGCTGCAAGGCCTGTTGCTGCCGGCGCTGGCGCAGTTCATGCCGCAGTTCCCGGCGCTGACCCTGGAGCTGAGTACCTCGAATGACTTTGCCAACCTCAGTCGCCGCGATGCCGACATCGCCCTGCGCCTGACCAAGACGCCACCTGAGCATCTGGTTGGTCGATGCCTGGGCACCGTGGCTTATCAGGTGTGTACCAGTGCAGCCTACGCGCGCCAGCATCAAGGTCGGGCGCTGGCCGATCTGGCATGGGTCGCGCCGGATGATTTCCTCCCCGACCATCCCACCGTGGTCTGGCGTCGCGAACATTTGCCGGGTGTACGCCCCAGTTATCGCTGCAACAGCATGTTGTCGGTCACCGAGCTGGTACGCGCGGGGCTGGGTGTGGCGGCGTTGCCGGATTTCCTCCTGGATGATGCCCTGCACCCGCTGGGCCCGGCATTGGCAGGGCACGACACGGCGCTATGGCTGCTGACGCGTCCCGATTGCCGCGCCTTGCGCTCAGTGGTGACGCTGTTTGATGAGTTGGGCCGACACGTGCAGGTCAAGCCGTCCCACACTGCATAGGCGCGGTTACTTGGGTTTTCGCACAAACTGCTCATGCATTTCGCACGTCAGTGTTTCGATTCGCTCAGTCAGCTGTTTGGTCATTTCTGTCAGCCGGGTGTTCTGCTCCAGCAGTTCCAGCAACTGCTTGGTGGTCTGCGCGGCCTGGGCCTGGCGTTCGGTATTGGCCACGGCCAGCGCTTCACGGTGCTGCGCATCGGCGTCCGACTGGGCTTTGTCGCGGGCGGCCTGGCGTGTCTGGGCCAGCAGGATCAACGGCGCGGCGTAGGCAGACTGCAAGCTGAAGGCCAGGTTGAGCAGGATGAACGGGTACACGTCGAAGTGGGTGATGCCGGTGATGTTCAGCACCACCCACAGGATCACGATCGCGGTTTGCGCGCCGAGAAAGGTTGGCGTACCGAAGAAGCGCGCAAACGCCTCGGCCTTGAGCGCGAAGGTGTCGTTGCCGAAGGTCGGCGCCAGGTGGGCGTGGACACGGTGGAAACGCAGGTGGTCGACGGGGGCGGTTGCAGGCTTGTCTGGGGTCATGGCGGGCTCGAATCTTCTGCGTGGAGACAATCAAGCACTATAGACCGAGCCCTCGGCCGCACACATGAAGATCGGGTCAGCCGTTGCCACGTTCATTGGCAAACGCACTGACAGCCTGCACCGCCTCGCTGGTGCCTTCACGAATCTGCAAGATCACCGTGCCGGCCTGGTTGGCCAATTCCACGCCCTGCGCGGCGCGGTCGCGGGTGGCGTCCATGCTGTCGATGGCCAGGCGGGTTTCTGCCTGAATCATCGCGATCATGCTGGATATTTCCGTGGTCGAGCCGCTGGTGCGCGCCGCCAACTGGCGCACTTCATCGGCCACCACGGCAAACCCCCGGCCCTGTTCGCCGGCGCGCGCGGCTTCGATGGCGGCGTTGAGGGCGAGCAGGTTGGTCTGGTCGGCGATGCCACGGATGGTGTTGACGATGGTGGTGATCTGCTGCGAGCGCTCGCCGAGCTTGGCGATCAGTTGCGACGAATCGTCGATATCTGCAGAAATATCACGCATGCCAGCGGCAGTTTTCTGAATCACTTCAGCGCCTTTTTCTGCCATGTCCTGGGTATGCAGGGACAAGTGATAGGCCTGGGCTGCACTCTGTGCATCGGCAGCATGTTGCTGCACGCGTGCGGTGACATCCGAAGCGAACTTCACCACTTTGCATAGGCGCCCGCTGGCGTCGTACACCGGGTTGTAGTTGGCTTCAAGCCAGACGGGCTGGCCATTTTTATCCACGCGCTCGAACTGGCCGCTGAACATTTCGCCCAGGTTCAGGCGTCGCCAGAAATCACTGTATTGCGAGCTGGCGGCGGTCTGGGGTGTGCAAAACAGGCGGTGATGCTTGCCCTGGATCTGCGCCAGGCTGTAGCCCATGCGCTGCAGGAAATTGGCATTGGCGGTGAGGATGGTGCCGTCGAGGTTGAACTCGATCACGGCCATCGCCCGGCCGATGGCGTCCAGCTTGGCATTGGCTTCACTTTCGGCCTGCAGGCGCGGCGTGACGTCCATGGCGTACTTGACCACGCGAACCACTTGGCCGGCGTCATCGCGCACGGGGTTGTAGCTGGCCTCCAGCCACACCGACTGACCGTTGCCGGCTACTCGTTCGAAGGTGCCGGACTGGAATTGACCACTGCGCAGGTTCGACCACCACTGGCCATACTCGGCGCTGCGGGCGAAGTCGGGGGTGCAGAACATGCGGTGGGGCTGGCCCTCGACCTGTTCGGCACGGTAGCCCATGGTCTTGAGGAAATTGTCATTGGCGCGCAGCACGTTGCCGTGCAGGTCGAATTCGATCACGGCCATGGAGCGCTCGATGGCGTCCAGCAGGCTGGCCTGGTGGGCGACGGTGTGCTGCAGGGCACTGATGGTTTTCTTGTGGGCGTTAAATAGCATGTTCGGGGGCTCGGGCAAGCAAGCTGCAGGGAGTATCCATGTATATGCGCCTGCCCCCGTAAGGCCTATGCCGTACGGTTGACGTGCTCATTGTCAGCCTCCTTGTGCTGACAGCGGGGTGGAACAACGGGTTAAGAGTGACCAGCCTGACAAGAAGTTCGCCCGATGGGCAGGACCTTTCTTGGGTAGTCGACGAGTGGTGGCATTATGATTTCATTTGCGCTGTTACGCGGAAGATTCAGACGAGGTGTCGTAGGACAACTTCAGGCGGAATGGGCGATCTTTTCCTCGCTGATGTTGACCCGGTTGCGCCCGGTGTCCTTGGCGGCATACAGCGCGCGGTCAGCGGCATTCAGCCACATGGCTGCATCGGTGAAGTACGGCTGGAAATCCGCCAGGCCGATACTCAGGCTCACTCGCAGTTCGGGGATTTGCGGGTTGCGGTAATTACTGAAGGTTTCGCGCATGCGTTCCATCAGTTGCGCGGCTTGTTCCAGGGGCATTTGCGGAAGAATCACACAGAACTCATCGCCCCCGTAACGTCCGGCCAGGTCGTTTTCCCGCAGGTTACGCCGCAGCTCGACGCTCAGTTGGCGCAATACTGCATCGCCGATGATATGGCCGTGGCTGTCGTTGATCTGCTTGAAGTGGTCGATATCGATCAAGGCGATGGTGGCGTGGCTTTGTTGTTGCTGGCACTTGTGAAACTTGAGGTGGAGCAGGTCTTTCCAGGAACCGTGATTGAGCAGGCCGGTGAGACTGTCGGTGCGGCTCAGGGCACTGAGGGCGCGTTTGTGTTCCGACAGCTTGATTGCCAACTGGTAGCAGACCATGCCGATGGCCATCGGGTAGAGGGTCAGCATGGGCAGGCAGGTATAGACCTGCAGCAGGCTGACGTCAGCATTGAACTGGAAGCCGAACAGCGTGCCTGCCACGCCGATCCCGAGGGCTTGTGCGAGCAGGCCACGCAGGAACAGGCGTTTGCCGCCAGCGGCGACGTTGTTCATGGTCATCATCGACAGGATGGTCACGGCCGTCAGCGGGGTGAACTGCGTGGCGGCGGCCCAGAAACCGCCGAACAACGAGTCGTACAGCAGGTTGCGCTGCTCGGCCTTGTAGGGGTACTGCGAACGAGTCGACAGCTGATACGCCACGTGCGCCCAGGCGAACCCATTGAACAACAGCAAGGCCCAGACCCAGCCGGGCATCGCGAGCGGGTAGAGCGCACCGATGACACTGATGCAGCCAATGCCCAGGCCGATGATCCTTGGCTTGTAGATACGTTTGGCAAATGAAAGCCCTTTGCCTTGTCTGTTTTCCATAAATTCCCGGATCAACTCTGTTGCAGATACGACGACACACGTTCGCAGGATTAACCGTTGATCGGATAATGCCTGTGAATATTGTCAGTTATTCCCGTGGGAATAATCAGTGTCCTTCCAGGCCATTTGCGCAAAACAGAGGGCTAATACGTCAAAAACGACTTGGAATGTCGCACACGCAACAGGTTTTACGGCTGGCGGGGCGCAGTGACTTCATAGCCGGCCAGGAACAGATCAATGGCGGACTCGATGACGCTGGCCTGGTTGGCCGCATCCAGGGTGGGTTGGCCAAGGGTGATCTGCGGCCAGAAGGCGAAGGCCTTGAGCAGGCTCTGGATCTGGTGGGCGGCAAAGGCCGGGTCGCTGCAATTGAGCCGTCCGTCTTCCTGCGCGGCGCGTACCCACTGGGTAAAGCCTTCTTCACGCTTGCTCAGACGGTTGACCATGTCTTGCGCGCGTTCCGGCGAATGAATGGTGGCGGCGATCGCCACGCGGGCGAGGTCGAGGAAGTTGGCGTCCGACATCATTTTCATCTTCGCCTCCAGCAACCCACGCAATTGTTCGCGCAATGGGCGGTCACTGGTATAGCTGACGTCGAGTTGGGCGACGCTGCTGGCCCAGAGTTTGTGGAGAATTTCGGCGAACAGCTCTTCCTTGCTGGGGAAGTGGTTGTACACCGTGCGCTTGGATACTCCGGCGGTGGCGGCGATCTTGTCCATGCTGGTGACCTCGAAACCGTTGGCGCGAAACTCGGCAATAGCCGCAGCCACGATGGCTTCGCGTTTACGGTCAGTGAGGCGTAGAGGGGCAGTCATGGGCGGCGCTCGGCTCGTCAGGGTAAATTACACTCAGTAGTTTACTTGCTCGGGGTTTTGTTGCAATCTAGAAACTACACTGTGCAGTGTAATTTTATGCGCGATCGGTAGGAGTCTCTCAGTTATGGCCACGATTTCAAGCCGTCTCAAGCCTTCGCCTGCGGCGCCCAAGCCTGCCGAGCAGGACCAGGGGCATTTCAGCAACGACGCCCCGGTGCAGCACGGCGGCTTTGGCAAAACCTTGCGTATCTTTTGGAACATGCTGTTCAACAAACCGCGCAGCACGCGGCCGGTGGGGCAGATCCCGGTGCAGCCGCTGACCCGCGAGCAGTTGCTGGCGGCGCCGGATCACAGCGTGTACCGCCTGGGGCATTCCACGGTGCTGCTGAAAATGCGCGGCAAATTCTGGCTGACCGACCCGGTGTTTGCCGAGCGTGCCTCACCGTTCAGTTGGGCCGGCCCCAAGCGTTTTCATCAGCCGCCCATCAGCCTTGAAGAGTTGCCGCCGCTTGAGGCAGTGATTCTTTCCCACAACCACTACGACCACCTTGATCACAAGGCTGTCATCCAATTGGCCGACAAGACCCGGCACTTTCTTGCGCCGCTGGGCGTGGGCGATCTGCTGATCAAGTGGGGCGTGGATGCCAGCAAGGTGCGGCAACTGGATTGGTGGCAAGGCACTGAGGTGGATGGCCTGCGTTTTGTCGCCACGCCGGCGCAGCACTTTTCCGGACGCGGCCTGTTCGATGCCAACCAGACCTTGTGGTGTTCCTGGGTGATGATCGACGGCGCACGGCGGATCTTTTTCAGCGGTGACACCGGCTACTTCGATGGCTTCAAGCGCATCGGCGAGCAGTACGGTCCGTTTGACCTGACCTTGATGGAAACCGGCGCTTACAACGTCGACTGGCCGCACGTGCATATGCAGCCGGAGCAAACCCTGCAAGCGCATATCGACCTCAAGGGCCGCTGGTTGCTGCCGATCCACAACGGCACTTTCGACCTGGCATTCCATGCTTGGCACGAACCGTTTGATCGCATCATGGCCTTGGCCTGGGAACGCAATGTCTCGATTACAACGCCGGCGATGGGGCAGGCGTTCAGTTTGAACCAGCCGGAACGTGGCAACGCGTGGTGGCTGGACGTGGAAACCCAAGGTGCCCAGGAGCGCCTGTTGAGCTGAGCTGTGGGAAAAGGAGTTTTCAAGCTGTTTCAGGGCTGCGACAGACGCCAGCCAAGGGTGCGATGATCCCCGGAAGTCGGTTTTTCGGGGGTACTTCTTATGGAAGGCAAAGGTAGGACATCTTGGCATGGGGGCACGTGCCCGACCGGGCACGCGGTGTCAGCGCTACTCGAGTCGGCAGTCTCGGCGCCCCTCCTCAAACAGCTGCTTAACGAACCGGCGAGTGCGCACGGTATCGCCTTTGGCAGCGACCCGCAGTCTCATGCCCACCCTGAAGGCCGCATTCCGATCCCTGGCTACACCTCTCCGGCTCTTCCGCTGAAACCGGTGCGTGATCCGTCGTTATCGTTGATTGCCTTGAGTGGCGTTGACCCTTCGGGGCCGGTAATGGTGGAAGTGCCCTTGGTGCAGAACAACAACGTCTTGGCGGTCAGCCAGGCATTGGCGGGCAGGCGCATCGGCTTCGCCGAGCGGTTTGTGCAGGGCGAGCCGCTGGAGCACACCACCGCCTTCCTGAACGCGCTGGACGTGCTTCGCCGGGCCGGGGCGCAACTGGTGCCAGTGCTTGCACAGCGTAGCGATGACAGCCTGCTGTTCGACCTGCACACCCGCAACGAAATCGACGCGCATGTGAGTGAAAATCGACTGGATGCGTTGGTGTCGGACAGCCGCAGCGCGGCGTTTCATGCGGCCTGCTGGACCGGCTACCCGGTGCATGGCGAGCCACTCGAAGAGGGCGCGACGGTGTGGTTCTACGGTGCGCGTTGGTCGAAGGATGCACTGCAGGCGCTGGTTCAGGAATACCGCAGCGCGCAAGTCCTGATGCCGGCACCGGTGCAATTACAGTGACCGGTTGTGTTGACTAATCCTACGCCGTGAGCGCCTTGGGTCGGGCTGCCTGGGGCGCGAGGCCTTCTTAGACTGGTGATGGATCAACGTCGATCCCTCGTCATTTCTTAATCCTGAAGAGGTCTTATGATCGGTCTTGTATACGGTGTAGGGGCTGTCGTTCGGCAAGTCGCGCAGTCCTGGGTTGTCGACCCTGTGCCCGCAGTTTCAAAATCCGTAGCCCCAGGTACCGAGTACCTCAGTGTCAGCGAGCTCGGCGCGCACATGGCCAGGCCCGGCGGACTCACATCGGTGAGCCTGGTCAACTACCTGCAACAGCGCATTCTCAAGCTCGACCCGCAATTGAACGCCGTGATTGAGCTCAATCCGGATGCGCTGCGCACTGCTCGCGAGTTGGATCAGGAGCGCGCCAGTGGCAAGGTGCGCGGGCCGCTGCATGGTATTCCCATCCTGCTCAAGGACACCCTCGAAGCCACCGGCATGCAAACCAGTGCGGGAGCATTCGGCCTGGTGGGTGAGGCTGTCGGCAAGAACGCCCCGCTGGTCGATAACCTGATCAAACAGGGCGTGGTGATCCTGGGGAAAACCAATATGACGGAACTCGCGGGCTTTCGTGGCGCGCCCGATGGCTGGAGCAGCCGGGGCGGGCAAACACTTAACCCGCATCAGGCAGATGCTGACGTGGGGGGCTCCAGTTCCGGTTCGGCGGCCGCGGTCGCCGCCGGGCTGGCCCCCTTGGCAGTCGGGGCGGAGACGAATGGTTCGATCATCGTACCGGCGGCACTCAACGGCGTGGTCGGGCTCAAGCCCAGTGTCGGTTTGCTGGACCGTAACGGCATCATTCCGGCCAGCCGGCGACAGGACACGCCGGGCCCGATGGCACGCTCGGTGTATGACGTGGCGCTGATGCTCAATGCCATGTCAGGCCGCGACCCTGATGACCCGCATAGCGTGGGCGCTCCCGAGGGCGTGGACTACACGCGGTTGCTGGTACCCGGCGCGTTGACGGGCAAGCGTATTGGTTATCCGACGACGTTCAGTGCAAACGGCGAAATCCTGCCTGTGGTCAACAGTGCGTCATTCACGCGGACACTTGAGGTGCTGCGTGATCAAGGCGCGGTTCTTGTGCCCGTCGACATGCGCCTGGCCGACGCATCACGCTATGAGGAGTTGCTGCTCTCGGATGTGAAGGAGGAAATGAATGCTTACCTGGCCAAACGCCGCGGATTGCCAGTCAAGTCGTTGACGGAGCTGATCAAGTTCAATGAAGACCGCGACGGCACCGAGACCGATCACCAGCCGATGCTCAAGGAAATCGCTGCCTCCACTTTGACGCCGGACCAACGAGAGCCGCTGTGGGACGAGCTGATCGAGGATTTTCGCAGCACGGTGGATGATCCGATCAAGGCAGAAAACCTTGATGCCATGGTGACCGACTTCGAGACCAACGCTTATTTCGGCGTGGCCGCTGCGGGTTACCCGGGGATCACGGTGCCTTCCGGAACGAACGAGGACGGCCTGCCCACCAGTGCCTACTTTTTCGGCACCCGCTGGGCTGAACCGACCTTGCTGGCGGTGGCCCATGGGTATGAGCAGGCGGCCCAGGCGATGGTCAACCCCAGGCTCTGAAGCTACACACTGCCGCGCGCGGCCGGGTTGTGGTGGTCCGGCTGGACCTTACGCGCCATTCGGTTGGGGCGTGGCTGAGTCAATGGATGTCGCAGTTGAGCCCATCAGCCGCGAAAGGATGGTGGGTGCTGCGGGCTCGGTCGGGTGGGTATCGAACCTGCGCACGCTCATGCCCCACCCCGGCGCAAACCCCGGGAAAAACACCAGCCCTTCGGCCTCCAGGCGGAACGCCACGGCCAGGCGGGTTTCATCACCCACGTCGCCCAGGCTTTCGAATTGTTGGAGGGCCTCCACCGTCACATCGGCCTGGCGCGCCAGGTCTTCGCGGCTCCAGCCCAGCATCGCGCGGGCCTGTACGCTGTGTTTGGCGGTGAATTGATGCAGGACGATCTGCTGATCGACGAAAGAGCGCATTGCCAGAGAGGACATGGAATTTCTCCAGGGTTCGACGGGGAGGACAAACTATACTGTGTTTTTGTACAGTTGTTTTGACCGCTCATCAACTGGATTTTGTTGATGGCTTTTCAGCCCCCCTTTATTCCAGTGCCGGCGCCTCGCGAATAAGCAGGTGATCGAGGTTTTCGATATTCGCGCTGAACACCGCGAAGGTCTGCTCGGGGTTTTTCTTGCTCGGTACCTGTTTCAGCTCCGGCGTCACGCCGTAGAAGAAGCAGTACAACGCCCGGTCACTGTCTGCCGCCGCCCTGATCTGCTCCAGGAATACTGAGCGTTTGCGGTAGTTCTCGATGAGCTTTTTGCTCAGGTAGACGTTGACTGAATAGGGCTTCTTGTCGAGCCACACCTTCTTGTCGAAGTCGATGCGAAAGCTGCTGGTGTAGTCCTTGATCGCCTTGATCTTGCCCCAGTAGATCAGGCCCTTGTTGTCCTGAAGGTATTCGATCTTCTTGAAGAACGTCGAGTAGGTCGCGGTGTGCTCGCCGATCTTCAGCGGCATGTTTTTGAGCTTGTCCTTGTCGTCGATATTCGACACAAAGCATTCCACCGGGTGGGCAAACACGCTGGTTTTGTCCGGGGTGGTGTCGTGGGAACTGCCGGACGGGCTGGTGCGGCTTGACGGCGTTTTCTCAGGGCCCTGTGGGAGTTGTCCTTGAGGGCTGGTAACCGGGGTTTTAGCCGCGTACGTACGCCTTGTCAGGACAAATTCCGATGGGAAGTTTTCCTCGCGCTCGTCGTCATTTTCGCCGGTCACGGTTTTGTGGGTACTGGCGTAACGGCAGCCGTCGATATGCCGGGTGCTCGGGGTGTTCTTGAAGTGCGGGGTGCGCAGGTAGTTGACGTTCTTTGCGTTGAACGTGCTCAACACATTGCCCGCCTCGAAGGCTGCACGGCAGTCATCGTTGGGGCAGAGGAAACTGTCCTGGTCGGAATCGAAGGCGACGGTTTCGTCGAAATTCAGGTCACGTACGTCGTAGATCGACAGCTTGTCATCGAGACTCAGGCTGTAGGCCGTGTCGAATTTCATGGGGCTCGGGTCCGTGAGAGGTTTCGCTATTAATAGCCGGATCCCGCGTAAATATCAGCAAGAAACTGCGACCCGCCGCCCGCTCAAGAAGCACAGCGTGCCGCCGATGGCCGTCAGTGCACCCAGCGCATAAAACATGCTGGTCGGCGCGGCATTGATCAGCAGGTAGCCGCAAATTACCGGGCTCATCGCGCCGCCAAATGCTGCCAGGTTCTGCGCACCGTAGTAACTGCCGCGCAGTGCATCCGGGGCGATGGTGTCGATGAACAGGAATTCCGACGGGTAGATGATCATTTCGCCCAGGGTGAACACAAACATCGCCAGGCACCAGGTGAGCAGGCTGTCGGCCAGGCTGAAACCGATCAACCCGAGGATGAACAGCAAGGTGCCGAGCACGATCCAGTAGCGCAGTTGTTCACGCTTGAGAAAACGCCCGATCTGGTACTGCATCAAAATCACGGTAATGGCGTTGCAGGCCAGCACCGCCGACAAAATCTTCAGCGCCTCGGCAGGTTTGTAGGCAACCAGCAGAAATTGCGACAGATAAAGCGTATAGCGCCCGTGGACAATGGTGCTCAGCAGGCTGCCGCTGGTAAACAGGATCAACGTGCGATCACTGCGCAAGGTGCGCAGGGTGCTGAGGAAACTCAGGGGTTTGTTGCTGTCGTCGCGCTGGGTCGGCGGGATGCCGATCATCAGGAATACGCTGCCAAACGCGATGGCGCTGGCGATCAGGAACGGCGCCAGCTGCATGTGTCCGGCGATCACCACGCCGACCATCGGGCCGGTGGCGTAGCCGACGTTGGTCAGGGTGTAGCGCAGGGAAAACACCTTGGCGCGGTCGCCCACCGGCAGATTCTCGCTGATGATCGCCTTGGAGCCGATCAGGAACAGCGCCGACGCGGCTTCGGTGATCACCAGGGTCAAGGTGGTGAGGTAGAGGTTGCTGGCAAAGGTCAGCAACAGAAAACCGATGGCGCTGGAGAGCATGGCCAGGATCAGCAGCTTGCGCTTTTCCAGGCGGTCGATGATGTAGCCGCCATACAGGCCCAGCAGGGTCGCGATGAAGACGGCAATCCCCATCAGCAGGCCGATGTCCTGTTGGTTGAGGCCCAGGCGGGTGCTCAACAGCAGGGCCAGCAAGGGGCTGGTCATGGCGCGGCTGACCACGATGGTCACCGAGCAGATCATCAGGCGGCGGATTACCAGGGAGTAGATGGCCACGGTGGGGCGGATGTCCTTATTCTTGAGGCAGGTTACGATCTTTCATACACAACAGATCCCTTGTGGGAGCGGGCTTGCTCGCGAATGCGGCGGGTCAGTCGGTACATTCGTCGCTGACACACTGCATTCGCGAGCAAGCC